>WRDG01000072.1 GCA_009783525.1 Defluviitaleaceae bacterium
AAAACGGCGAGCTCCAAATGACAGGCGGCGCCGACCGGAGTTCTTATATCGAAGTACCTTTTAAATTCAAGCTGCCGTTCCGCATTGACATGACCGCGAAAATGGATTCGCCTGCTTTGATTTTACGCATAGGCGACGGATACATAAACCTTAACACAGGCGGGATGGATAACCGCAGGATGATGTCGATTGTCGGCGGCGAAACGAAACCGAATATCCATAAATTCGATAACTTTGTTCCGCTGAACGAATTTTTTGATGTTACGGTTATTTACGGAAAAAAAGCAATGCAGTTAATTATAAACGGCGAAGAACGGTACTTTAATAAAAAAGACGCATACATGAAACCGCCGAAGACCCCGGCGAAAAAAGACGCTTACAGCGCGTTTTCGCAAAGCGAAAATTTTGATATGACGGATACCGATTTTAGTGACGGGTTCGGAATAAAACTGGCTTGCTTCCAGCGCACGGAAGTTTTTATAAAATCATTAGCTATAACGGAATATGACGATGAACCGGAGTTTAAAACATTGCCGAAAAGGGATTATGTATACGCTCCCACTCTTACCAAAACAGAAAAACCGCAGCTTGAGGACTGCATAAAAGATTTATCGCCGGAGCTTATCAATTGCATACTTGACATGGACAAACATTTGAAAGCCTTAAAATTTAGGCGGTTAATCGAGGGCGGCTGCACGGGTCGCATGGGCGAGCAGGACGCAAAGCGTCCGACCAGCCCGGAAAGTAAAATTTCATACACCATGCCAAGAGTTACGTTATGGAAAATGAACATTTCGCACCATTTAATGACCCATCGGACAATGGCCATGCTGGGGTTTTATGTTAATCAGTCGGGTAAGTATGAGGAAAAGTTTAACGCATTATTTTTGCGTAAATTGGAAGAATATAATCCCGATTTCGCCGGTGAAATATTTTTTAGGATGTCGCAAATGAATTATTGCAAGGTTTGCGGAGGCAGCAAGTGTTCACACTTTAATTTAACCGAATATAAAGGAAGCAAGAAAAATAATTGCGCTCATTTTGTGCAGTACAAGATGATACCCTCCGATTTCGCCGATGTTAAAATAGTTTTAGATATTATTTTAAAATTATCAAAGGAGCTGACATTATGATCGAATTACCTGAAACCTACGTGCTTGCCGAGCAGATCAACAAGACGCTTGCCGGCAAAACAATCAAGAGCGCCGTTGCAAACGGCGTCCCGCACGGGTTCGCTTGGTTCACGGGAGACCCGGCGGAATACCCGTCCAAGCTTAACGGCAAAAAAATTGAATGTGCAAAGCCCGGCACAGGCTATACCTGCGGCGGCAACACCGAGGTTTATTGTATGGAATGGCTGCTTGCCATCAACACGCCCATCAAATACCACGCGCCCGGAGAAAAACTGCCCAAGTCGCATCAGCTTTTGTTAGAGTTAGAGGATGGTTCGCACATGTCCTGCACGGTGCAAATGTACGGCGGGATGCTTCTGTTCCCGCTGTCCGAAGGCCGCCCCGAATCTTTCAAGTGGAACGACAAGCCCGACCCATATACGAACGAATTTAATGAAGTATATTTCGACGGCCTGCGCCGCGGCGTTAAACAAAATATCAGCGTCAAAGCGTTTCTCGCCACCGAACAGCGGATACCCGGCTTCGGCAACGGCGTATTGCACGACACAATTTTTAACGCCCGCATTCACCCGAAGCGGAAGATGGAAACGCTGGCGGACAAAGACATGGAAAATTTATATAAAAGTTTGAAATCTACTCTTTTTGCCATGCGCGACGGCGGCGGGCGCGATACCGAGCGCGACCTGTTCGGCAAGCCGGGCGGTTATCAAACGATCCTTTCGAACAAAACGCTCGCGTCGCCGTGCCGCGTTTGCGGCGGCGGGCTGGTACGCGAGGCGTATATGGGCGGTAATATTTATTTTTGCCCGACTTGCCAAAAAATTTGAAATAAAACCGTATACGACGGTTTTTTGCGGTCTTCAAATTATTTTTGCTTTTAGAAGGACGGTTTGCCATGCCCGAACAAAAAATCGAAGCGTATCTGCCCGCGGCGCCCCGAAGCATTTTCCTTGAAAAGCAAATCAAGGCGGCGTTGGAAGGAAAAATAATTATTGAAACGTCGTGGGAAAAATATTTTACGGGGAAGTATTCGTGGCACGGGGATCATATCGAGGGTTTTGACAAATTACCGAGCCATACCGTAATTTTCGCGGACGCTTCGTTTGTTTTGACAGATAAAGGCGCGTTGATTTCGTTCGGCTGTATGGACGGCGGGCTGCGCTTTTTCCAAAAGGACGAAACAGTCAGCCTTCCAAAAATAAGTAAATCTGAAAGCCACGGTTACCACGCTAAAATTTTTTTTGGCGACGGTTCATGCTGTGGCTTTGTTTTATATGGTTGGGCAACGATGTTCAAATTATATGATGTCAACATAAACCGGGTTGATAAATCGAAAATAAGTAAAAGCGAAAAATTTCCGTTTCTGCCGAAGCCGCCGATTGACGTAAACGATGACGAAGATTTTACGCTCGAAAATTTCCGCAAGTGGTTGTCCATAAACCCCGGAGCGAACATAATCGAAAATTGCGCAACGGCGAAAGGCGCGTTTAAAATCGACAATCCGATGATGAATTACTTATTGCTGGTTTCTAAAATCCATCCGCGGACAAAAACACGGGCGTTAGACGACGACGAAATCAAAATTTTATTTGAAAATACGAAACAACTCGTAAACGAATACAAATCGGGAACAAGGGTTTGCGATCATACTGATATTTACGGAAAAACGGAACCTGCGCATAACGACATAACAAGAATGACTGCGGCTGTTTTAGGCAAGCCGTGTCCTATATGCGGCGCATCCGTCGACGCAACTCCTGCAGCGGGGTCGAAGATGTATTTTTGCCCGAATTGCCAAAAAATAAAAAAATGAAGGAGGTTCATCCATGCAGCCAACCATCATCAGCAAGGACAAGCTGTTTATCACCGGATTAACCGGCGACGCAAATAAAACAGGCGAGGTTTGGAACGATTTTGACAGCCGTTATAAAGAAAATCCGTTCCCGAAAAAAATTACTGCGGAGGGAACGGACGAAGCCGGGTACGAAATCCGTTTTTGGAGCGAAGCAAAGAAGGGGCAGGATGTTGTCCGGTCGGATGCATCGCATCTTGCTCGACTATGCAACCTACATGTCGGCTTTGCGACCGAATCCGAGTTGGCGATTGATGGCTTTGACACGATTGTTATCCCGGCTACGGAATACGCCGTTTTTGAAGTTTTCGTCGCAAAGGGCTACGACAGCGGCAACGCCGCAATGGATAAGTGGGTGGAGGATAATTCGCTACAGTTAAAATGCCGTGAAATCGACGGCAACGGATTTATTATCGAATACTACGGTTGTAAATTCAAAGACGGAAACCAACCCGACTCCATCGTGGAGTTTTGGGTTCCGTTTTATCGTTTCTGTCAATCGTGTTATTCTCCTTTGATGAAACCGGAAGATTTCGGTAAGGAAACGGACGGAAACCAAAACAATGATTATTGCTGTTCTTGTTATGAAAACGGTTCATTATATGGCGGCGATGCAATGAAGATAGAAGAAATGATTGAAATTTGTGTGCCATATACTGTTAAAGCCGGCAAATATAAAGATGATAACGAAGCGCGAACCGCTATGTTGGAATTCTTCCCGAAACTAAAAAGATGGGCGAAATGATAAGCATAAAAAAAATTTGATTGAGATTGCCGCAAAAAATTGTTTGAACGCAAACGCTTTGCATTTCGCAAACTGCGAAATTGATCCCGCTAAAATCAAAGCCGTTATGATAAATGAAGGCAGGTGAATGTATGTTGAACGATGTTATAAATTGGCTTTTAGAGGACGACAACCCCGCCGTCAAATACCGGACGCAAACAGAACTGCTCGATATGCCGAAAAAAAGCGCAGAAACAGAAATGACCCGCAAAGCTCTCCTGTCGTCCGATTTAATGAAATCGGTCATGGCTCTTTTTGATGTTGGCAAAAATTTTTCGGATTCTCACGCACTCAGCGCTCTTGCGGAGTACGGACTCACCCGCGACGACGTTGACATAGACAGTTATGTGAACAGACACATCATTAATACAAATTTCCGCGACGGATGCGGCGAAGGATTTTTACTGCGCAATCTTGTCGCGCTCGGATATACCACTAACCAGGCGGTGATAAATGAATTGCCTCTCATCCTTGCCGCGCAGCAGAGCGACGGCGGTTATCCTTGTATCAGCAACAATCCAAAAATAAAAAAACCCTGCGTTCCGCATAAAAGTTGTTTTCAAATGACGGCAAGCTATTTGCTGCTGGCGGCGGAAATGTTCAAAAAGGGCGTTGACTGTCCGCAAACGGAAGGCATCGTCAATTATTTTCTATGCCGTGACGTGCTGTACCGCCATGACGATCCCAACCGATTTGTTAAGGATGTACACGCCACAACCTTTCATCCGCCTGTATGCATCCGCATCGGCTTACATATGATTCTTTGCGCCCTGTCGGTATTGGGCAAGGGCAGCGACCCCGGATGCAAACGGGCGTGGGAAATCCTTTCCGGCAAATGTGACGTAAAAGGAAGAAACCCCTCCGGGGTTTTTGTGCACGGTAAATATATTTTAGACGGTTCATTGACAAAGCCTTACTTAAAAATAGAAAAACCCGGAAAGCCAAGTAAATGGGTGACGTTTTATTCACTGCTGGCGAAAAAGGAGCGTGATAAGTTATGACCCCGCATGAACTGATGATAAAAACAAACCACCACCTTATCAAAGGCGGCGAGTTGACGAAACCGCAAAAGGCGAACATCGTCCGCCAATTTTTTGATGCGCAAAGCAGTGAACGCGCCAAGCAAAATTTTTACAAAGGCGTAAAATATCCGGGAAATAAAGAACCCGACGAACAAGGGCGCGCGCAGCGCGTTTTCGCGGAGCGAAAATTCCGAAAAGAACCCGACGAACAAGGGCGCGCGCAGCGCGTTTTCGCGGAGCGAAAATTCCGCACAGACAAAAACAACAGCGGGCATATGTATCCCATATTTTTTTTACCGCCGTACAACGGCAATAAAAAATTTCAAACGGTTATTCCCATGTCGCCGAAAACGCATATCTTATCGGCAAACTCTTATGAGCTTGAAATCATCAGGCTGCTTCATCTTTTTGCGCCAAACAACACGGTCGTTTTTGATATGGTAAAAAAATCATTGGAACGCTTAAAAAAAACTTGCTATGGCTATCACGATTGCGCCGTTGGTGAGTGCTTCCATACGGCTTTAATTGTTTTGCGGTTTATCGCCGCAACAGCGCCAAACGATACCGAATGGATAAATAAATTAATTTCGTTTTTTAAACGGAACATGGATGAAAAGCTCGCGCTCCGAGGCAAAGGCGTTCATGGAAATGTTTTGTGGTATTACTGGCTCTGCTTGTCCGAGTTGCCGTTCGCGTTTGCCGAGCCGGAAATTTATAGATACAAAGACAAAATAATTGGTCAGTTAAACCGCAATTCGGTGATGAACAGTGAAAGCGGCAAAGCATACCATCCGGTGATGATCTGCGCGATCCGCAACACACTTTCGCGTTTGCCGGATTTCGCGCATATTAAAAACCGTCAGCCGTATTTGAGCGAAAAAGACGGACGGCTGCATTTTGATATGAAAAAGGAGCAGGCATATTAAATGAGTTATATTATTAACAAGTGGGCGCTTATCCGGCGCGGCGAGTTGGCAGTTATAAAGGAAGAAACCCCACCGGGGTTTCTGTGCAAGGAAGAATTTGATGTCCACCCCGATTTTTTGCGGGGTCTTTCGCGAAACGAATTTGACGCCGCGTTCCGCCGGATCGGCGTTATTTTTTTTCAAATTATGACGGATATTTCAAAAAAGCCCGAACGTTTTGCCATGCCGCTTTACGTCGAAGCAGATACACGCTACGGCGCGCCCGAAGCGCAGGAGTCGCGGTACGCGGCGTGGCGGCCTATGAAATTGCTATTTACGATTTTTACAAACGGGAAATTGACAGGCCGCATTTTTACGGTGGATGTTTCCGCTTTTAAGCAGGCGAACAAAATAAAAAACGCCCATGTTTTGTTCAATGCTTTGGGCGATTACGGTTTTGCTTTTTCCGGGCTTACCGGAGGCAAAATAACGCCCAAAACTTTAAATTTTGCGGTCGAATTTCCAAATAACCACAACATAATAAAAGTGATGGCATTGGTCGCCGAAAAAGCCGCGCAAGTTAATGCCGAAGAATTTTTTTTGAAATGGAGCTTTCGGTTGATTATTGAACCGTTCGGCACATTCGGTTACGGCAGCCCCTTTTACGCCGTGTACGACAAGACGCGAGCTCCGGGCGAAAAAGAATTTATCGAGGCGTTTCACGCGGCAATGAAGGGCAGGGGTTATTTTTTTCAAAGCGGAGGCGGCAACGAAGGCCCGGGCATCCGTTACTACGACAAAGAATCAATTATGAAAAGCAAGGGCCCTTACCTTTTTCAACTATGGGACTGCATGGGCGAACTGCGGCTTTACATAAGGATCCGAAACGCGGAAAAATGCCTTACGCTTTACAGCGAAACAACAATGCCGGACGAAATTGAAAAAATGTTTGAGCTTACGGAATACGGTTGCGGCAGCCGCGCAAACGGTTCTTGCAAGCATGGCATCGAATATGTTTTCAAGGGAGCGGCGCGTTGGCATTGCGGCTGCTGCGCCGCAATGTTTTGGCTGCGCCCCAAGGCGGAAAATGTTTCGCATTACATAATGTTGCTTGACGCAGGCGAAAAAGCCGGCCGCCCGTTTAACGAACCGCGATCCAAGCAAGCGGCAAGTAAGCGTTCGGAACGGACGCGATCCCAGCCGCGATCCCGTGCGGATGGGAAGGAATCTGTATAATGGAAAATAAAACATTGGAATGGCTTTTAGAAGACAGCAACCCGGCAATAAAGTACAGGACGCTGACCGAAATCTGCGGGGAGCAGCCGGATAGCTGCCGCGCTGTTTACAATTCGATTTGGGAGCAAAAACCGGTTGAAAGAATGTTTTCAAAACAAGACGAAAACGGTTTGTGGGCAAACGATTCATATGAGTATCTTTCGGCGTGCGCGGAATTGGGTTTGCATAAGGACGAACGGCTCGATAATTATGTAAATTTTATCGTAAAGAGCATGACAGATTTTTTGGATAACAATGATGAAGACTTCGGCTGCCGCGCACCCTTAATGCTTCGCGCTTTGGTGATGATGGGCTACCACGAAAAAAGCGATGTTAAGAAATTGATTACAAGATGTGCGGCGACACAATTATATGACGGCGGATTTAACTGCCAAAGGCTGCTCAAAAAAAACCCGGGGCGCAAAAGCTGCTATAAGGCCGCACTACAAGGGCTGCTGCTGTATGCAGAATGCAAGCGTAAAAATATCCTGCCGGCAAACGCGGACAAGCTTCTCGATTATTTTTTGAAGCGCGATATTTTTTATTCGAGCGACAGAACGAAAAATTTTAAAGACGGACGGGCGGACAAAGGCTGGCGTTTTATCGACAATTTTTTTCCGGCGGAACCGCTGCGTACCGGCTTGCCGTTGATAATCTCGTCTTTATCTGTTTTAGGTGCAGGAAATCATCCGGCACTAACGGAAGCATGGGAATTGTTAAAAGCAAAAAAATACGAAAACGGCAGAATGAAACTGGACGGGACGCTTTCGAAGTTTCCGTACAATTTCGGAGCCGTCGGCAAAGAAAATAAGTGGGTAACGTTTTATGCGGCGCTTGCGGAAAAATTTTTACGCGGCGGAAATTAAAATGCGCCCACCTTTTTGCCAAATAAAACAGCGGGTCGGTGGAGGCGCTTTTATTTTTAACACGGAGGTTTTTTTATGACTTCAAGGGAACGTTTTTTGCAAACCGCGCAGTTTGGATGCCCGGACAGGACATTTTTGCTTTCGCCGTGGGTATGGAAGGAGACGCTGGAACGCTGGCGCGGCGAAGGGCTGCCGAAGGATTGCAATTTGAACGAATACTTCAACACAGACGCGGAGCACGGCGTCCCGCTTGTCATGCAAGGCCCGTACGGCCCTTATTTGAACCCGCCCTTTGATGTGAAAATTATTTCCGAAAGCGGCGAATTTGTTGTACAGCGCGACATCGACGGAAGCGTCGTCAAACTTTTTAAAAACGACCGCTACCGCTCTATGCCCCAATGGATATCTTATCCCATGAAAAACAGAAAAGATTGGGAAACATTGATCAAGCCGCGTTTCGATGCCGCGCTGCCCGGTCGCAGGCCCGAAGGCGAAGCGTGGGACGCTTATGTGTCGCAGGCAAAAACCCGCGACTATCCACTCGGGATGTGGTGCGGCTCGCTTTACGGGTGGCCTCGGAGTTTGATGGGCGTGGAAGGTTTGTCTTACGCCATATACGACGACCCGATGCTGGTGCATGAAATGTGCGAGCATATTGCGGATTTTACAATCGAGGCCATAACGCCTGTTTTAAAAGACATAGATTTGGACTACGCATTTATATGGGAAGACATGGCGGGCAAAAGCGGGCCCTTGTGTTCACCCGAAACATACAGGAAGTTTATGGGCGGCCCGTTAAAGAGGATAACTTCGGTTTTGAGGAAACACGGCGTTAAAAACATAATCATTGACAGCGACGGCAACAACGACGTCTTGATCCCTTTATGGTTGGAGCTTGGCGTCAACGGTCTTCGCCCGTTTGAAATCGCCGCAGGATGTAACCCGGCAGCCTCGCGCAAGCAGTACGGGCGTGACCTGATCATCCAGGGCGGCATTGACAAGCGGGCGTTGGCGGGCAGCAAGCAGGACATCGAAAAAGAAGTATTGTCCAAGGTACCGCAGCTTTGCCTTCAAGGCGGATATTTTCCGCAGGTAGACCACCTGACGCCTCCCGACGTCTCGCTTGAAAATTATGTTTACTATTCCGAATTGCTAAGAAAAGTAACGGAAGACCCCGAACGGTACATAAAAAAATAATGCGCCAGTGCTGCGCAAAAAATGTTATGCCGTAGGGCGCGTCACATTGAGCCCTTCGCGTGTCATTCTGAGCAGCAGGCGTGTCACCCTGAACTCTTTGCATGTCATTCTGAGCCGTAGGCGAAGAATCTTATCACGCTCAGGATAAACTCCGCGAAGAGTCTTTTAAATTCTTAAAGATTCTTCGCCTGCGGCTCAGAATGACAGTGCCTGCGGCTCAAGCAAGCGGCTTTGCTGCGATCCAGAATGACATGCGAAGGACTCAGGGTGGCAAACGAAACATTTTTATAAAATCATTGCGGGTGTCATTTAATATTAAAAACATAAAACTATTATATCACGCCATGTGAATTAATACAATATATTTCTGTAAAAAAACGCGCGGCTTCGCTTGCCGCATCTCGTTAAACAAGATGCAGCGGAGCG
>WRDG01000073.1 GCA_009783525.1 Defluviitaleaceae bacterium
ATCCCGACACAATTTATTACTATGAATTGGACAACGGAACTGTTTTCAGCAGAAGGTTTTTTTATTTGCCCGACGATCCGAATAATTTAAGCTACCGAATTTTTATGGGCGGCGATTACGCCAAGCTTGACTTCACTTCGTCAAACAAAAACGGGAACACAGTCGTTGTGTTAAAAGATTCGTTTGCCAACGCGCTCATTCCGTGGCTCGCGCCAAGCTACGAACGCATAATCGTTATAGACCCGCGCCAGTTCGACGGCAGCGTCATTAAACTGCTTAGTGATTTCGACCGGGCCGATCTCGTGTTTGTCGACTATGTGGCGGCAACAACAATGTCGGATTTTATTGAAAAGTTTCACGATATTAAGTAACTTTAGAAGTGTTCGGCGCTGTGCGCCGCGACAATGTTTCGTTGACAACCGTTATACGCAAATTTATAATGCCGTTGTCCGTGCTAGCCGGGGAGGTGGCGGGTCCCTGTACCCGAAGTCCGCCATAGAGGGGGTGACGCCCGCCATAGGCTACCCCTTTGTGGGGTCAGCCCGCGATAAGTGGTGTCGACGGTCAAGTCCCGCGCAATAGGTCTTTGTGAACCGCGTCAGGTCCGGAAGGAAGCAGCGCTAAGCAAAAGCGCTTATGTGCCGCGGGGGTGCTTGGCAAGAGCTAACTGCCGCGGTAACGCCCGGAGAGGGATGCCAAAGGCGAGGCGCACGGACATTTATTTTTAGGCATTAACGCACCATATAAAATCATGAAGGGATGAGCATGCATGGACGATCTTAAACGGGTGTTGAGGCATTTGCACCGTGACAACAAACGGCTTGTGTTTATCGTGGCCGTTATCGCTGTAGTGATTATTTGTTTGGCTGCCGCCACATTCTGCGTGGTAAAGGTTTGCCGCAAACGCCGCCGCCTCGTCGTCAAAGACAGTTGCGGAGATGACTGCTGCTGCGACGAACAGGCCGAGGACGACTGCGGCTCGAGCTGCTGCGCATGAAATGAGCACAACAAACACCCTCGTGTAAAAGCGCGAGGGTGTTTTTTTGTTTACGTTAATGTATAATCCGAGCGAACTGCCTAATTTTTTTTGGAGGCGCAAATGGGCGAAGACCCTCTGATACGCCATATTTTTTTGCAATTGTCATTGATATTGATTAATTCTGTTTTTTCGTGCGCCGAAATTGCGGTCATTTCGTTTAACCCCAACAGACTCGAAAAATTATCGGCAGCGGGCGACAAACGCGCTTCGCGGCTTTTGTCATTGACGAAACAGCCCGCGAAATTTTTAGCGACAATACAGGTCGGCACTGTTATATCCGGCATATTCGCGGGCGCCGTAGCCGCCGAAAATTTTTCTGAACGTTTGATAAAATTGTTCGTTGCAGCCGGCTTTAATGAATCGCAGTCGTTAAAAACCGCGTCTGTCGCGGTTATAATTACCGTAATCGCATATTTCACAATCGTGTTCGGCGAACTGATACCCAAACGCCTCGCAATGCAGAACGCAGAAAAAATGAGCCTCGCTATTTCCGGCCTCGTCGTTTTTATCGCAAGAATATTCGCGCCCGTTGTTTGGATCCTTACGGCGTCCACCAACGGGTTTTTAAAATTGTTCCGAATCGATCCGCACACCGCCGAAGAAAAAAACACCGAAGAAGAAATATTGTTGATGGCGGAAGCCGGAAGCGAAACAGGCACCATAGATGAAGCGGAAAAAGAACTGATCCAAAACGTGTTCGAACTCGACAACACCCAGGCAGTCGAAGTGATGACGCACCGCACCGAAATTGTCGTGCTGAAGCGCGACGAAAGCGACTGCGAATGGGAGCGGGTTATAAACGAGAGCCGCCACTCGCACTATCCTATTTGCGGAGAAGACCGGGACGATATAGTCGGCGTGCTTTTAAGCAAGGAATACCTGCGGTTAAAAGACCGTTCGCGTGAAAATGTTATCGAGCGCGCCGTCGTGCCCGCGCAGTTTGTCCCCGAATCTGTCAGCACCGACGTACTGCTCCGGAACATGAAAAAAAACCGCAACCATTTTGCGGTGGTGCTTGACGAGTACGGAGGCTTAAGCGGAATCGTAACCATGACGGATCTGCTGGAGCAGCTTGTGGGCGACCTCGAGGACGACCACGGCCTGCCGCCGGACAAACCCGACATCGAAGTGATAAGCGCAAACACAGCCGCGGACGGAACAGACGCGATGCTTGAAAAAAATAAAACCATATGGCGCATAAGCGGCACAGCATCGCTTTCCGACGTGGCAAGAGAGCTCGACGCGGAGCTGCCGACAGACGAATACGACACCTTCGCGGGTTTCGTACTGGGTTTACTCGGTACGATTCCGCACGACGGCGAAACTCCGGAGCTTAACGAATTCGGTCTGTCCATTAAAATAGCCGAAATAAAAGACCACCGCCTCGAATACGCGACGGTGCAAAAAACGTAAATAAATAAGGAAGGACGCGGGCATCGCCAAAATTTTCGGCGTTTGACGCAAAGGTGAACTTATGACAGGCAGGCAACTTGTAAACAAAGTTTTAAACCACGAGCCGGTCGAACGGCTGCCCCGCGACCTTTGGATGGTTCCCTACATCCACATGTTCCGCAAGGACGAACTCGACAGTTTTTATGAAATGTTTCCCCCGGACATTACGGGCGCGAGCAAAATTTGTTTCGGCAAGTCGCATTATTCCGCGGGAACGCCTTGCCGCGTCGGCGAGTGGGTAGACGATTTCGGCGCAGGCTGGGTAGCCCTCGAGGACGGCATCGCAGGCGAGGTAAAAAACCCGCCGATAAAATCAAAGGCCGACTTGGATAATTACAAGCTCCCATGGGAAATTTTGGACGGATATTCAAGCGAAGGCCAGGCCGAACATTATAAACAGCTCGAAAAATTTCAGATAACAGGCACTCGAACGCGTCCGTTCGAACGTTTGCAATTCATGCGCGGCTCGGAACAGCTCTTCATCGACATCGCCACAGAAGATCCGATTTTTTTGCGCCTCAACGAAATGCTGCACGAATTTTCTGTCCGCGAAATGAAACTCGTATCGGCGGAAGCCGTCGATGCCGTGCAGTTTATGGACGACTGGGGTTCGCAGCAGTCGCTTCTTATTTCGCCCGCGGCGTGGCGCAAGCACTTCAAGCCGCTTTACAAAGAATATTGCGATATTATAAAGGCAGCAGGCAAGCGCGTCTTTTTCCACACGGACGGACATATCGAAGCCATTTACTCCGACTTGATCGAATTAGGCGTGGACGCAGTAAACTCGCAGCTGTTCTGCATGGACATGGAATTACTCGGAAAAAAATACGCAGGCAAAATCACTTTTTGGGGCGAGCTTGACCGTCAGCACATCCTCCCTTTCGGCACCGAAGACGAAGTGCGCGAAAGCGTCCGCAGGATGGGCCGCGCCCTCATGCCAAACGGCAAACGCACGGGCATTATCGCCGAGCTCTCATGGGAAACCGTAACTCCACTAAAAAACGTTGTCGCCGCCTACGACGAATTCAACAAACTGTAACATTTAGTTGTCATTATTGAAAAAAGCGTTATTTTCGCACAGGTATCGCGTTTGCGGGTGTTTTGTTTACTGGCTGGCTAATTGAAATATATTTTTTATAGTCTGATAAAAAACATATTGATAGACGGAAATTATAGCTATTAAAGTGTTGTTACTGCCCGCATCAACACTCCGTAATAAATTGGTCCACTCCTTTGCCGAGAGGAACCATCGGCAGCACCTTATCGTCCATGCCCACCTCGCAGTTTATGACGGCGGGCTTTTTTAATGCATAGGCTTCTTGCAGCGCGGCATAAAGTTGTTTTTTATCGGTCACATTATATGCGGCAGCGCCGAAGGCTTCCGCCAGTTTAATAAAGTCGGTTTTTTTTCCGTGCAGGTTTGTGTGGGAATAGTTGCCGTTAAAAAAAAGCGTCTGCCATTGGCGGACCATGCCGAGCACATGATTGTTGACGACCACTTCGATAATGGGCAAGCCGTATTCGACGGCCGTGGCAAGCTCGATGCAGTTCATGCGGAAGCACCCGTCGCCCGCTATATTTATTACAGACTTGCCGGGGTTGCCTGCCGCGGCTCCGATTGCCGCGCCAAGCCCGAAACCCATCGTGCCTAAGCCGCCGGATGTCATAAACGTGCGGGGCTTTTCGATTGGCATGTATTGGCACGCCCACATTTGGTGCTGCCCTACTTCGGTAGTGATTAAAATGTCGCCGCGGTGTTTTGCGAACATCACCGCCACACCGCAAACGACGTCTTGCGGATGAAGCTCGCCGCCTGTGTTTTCGTATTTGAGAGGAAAACGCTTTTTCAATTCGACCGAATGGTTTATCCATTCGCTGTGCGACTGCTGCGGAAAAATTTTTGTCAGCTCTGCAAGCGTCGATTTTAAATCGCCAAGCACCGAATGATGCACTTCAATGTTTTTGCCTATTTCCGCTGGATCAACGTCCATATGCAAAATTTTTGCCTGTTTTGCGAATCTGTTTAAATTATTAAGCACCCGGTCCGAAAATCTCGCGCCCACCGCAACCAGCAGGTCACATTCCGAAACCAAGGTGTTTGACGCGCCGGAGCCGTGCATTCCGATCAGGCCCGTGCAGCGGCTGTCCGTGGCGGGGAAGCCACCTATTCCCATCGCGCTTACGCATAACGGCGCGTCGATTTTGTTCACGAACGCCATCAGTTCTTCCGAAGCCTCCGCAGCTATCACGCCGCCTCCGCAATATAAAAACGGTTTTTTTGCTCCGGTAACATATTCGGCAGCAGTCGAGAGCATTGAATCGTTGAGCCTGTCAGTTTTGCGGACGGGTTTTTTTGGCTGTTTGTATTCGTAATCGCAAAACTGTGTCGTGACGTCTCTCGGAATGTCAATTAATACAGGGCCGGGCCTTCCCTCGCGCGCTATATAAAACGCCTGCCTCACGATATCTGCGAGGTCTTCAGTGTTTTTAACGATATAATTGTGTTTTGTGACAGGCATTGTTATGCCCGTGATGTCCACTTCTTGAAAACTGTCCTTTCCGAGCGACGGAAGCGGCACGTTGCCCGTGATGGCGACCATCGGCACGGAATCCATATATGCAGTTGCTATGCCGGTGACAAGGTTGGTTGCGCCCGGGCCGCTCGTTGCGATACACACACCCACCCTGCCCGTGCTCCGCGCGAAACCGTCCGCCATGTGCGCCGCGCCCTGTTCGTGCGAAACTAAATAATGTTTTATTTTATCTCTGTATTTATAAAGCGCGTCGTAAATAGGCAGCACCTGTCCGCCCGGATAACCGAATATCACGTCAGCGTTTTGTTCGAGTAAACACTCCAATAATATTTCTGCGCCGGGTAATTTTTTTTTCATTTAAGTACAGCCCCTTTTTCCGCTCCGCCCACTAACTCCGCATATCGCGCAAGCCAGCCTTTTTTTATGTTCGGTTCCGGTTTTTTCCAATTTATTTTTCTTTTTTGCAAAACATCGTCGGCAACATCCAGCGTAATGCTCCCGTTGTCGATGTCTATTAATATCCGATCACCGTTTTCGACCAGCGCAATTGCGCCGCCTGCATATGCCTCAGGTGAAACGTGGCCTATGCACGCACCCCGTGACGCGCCCGAAAAACGACCGTCGGTGATCAACGCGACTTCCTTGTCCAAGCCCATGCCCGCAAGCGCCGCAGTAGGCGAAAGCATCTCCCTCATGCCCGGCCCGCCCTTGGGCCCTTCGTAGCGGATCACCACTATGTCGCCCGGCTTTATTTTTTTTTCGTAGATTGCGTCAACGGCCTCTTCTTCACTGTTAAAAACCCGCGCCGATCCGCTTCGCTTCATCATCTCAGGCGCAACCGCGGAGCGTTTTACAACGCAGCCGTTTTTTGCAAGGTTGCCGAACAGAACAGCTATGCCTCCCGATTGCGAATAAGGGTTGCTAACCGGCCTTATCACTTCAAAGTTTAAATTTACCGCGTCCGTTATATTTTCACTTAACGAACTGCCCGTGACGGTTAAACATTTTTCGTTTAGCAGTTTTTTTTCGGACAGTTCTTTTAATACGGCCGAAACTCCTCCCGCATAATAGAGCTCCTCAATATGGTGCGGACCCGCAGGCGCGAGACGGCACAGGTTCGGGGTGCGCGAGTTTATTTCATTGACGAGCGTAAGCGGAAGATCGACGCCCGCTTCGTTTGCGATCGCGGGCAAATGCAGAACCGAGTTTGTGCTGCAGCCCAGCGCCATGTCCAACGTCAATGCGTTGACGAACGCCTCTTTCGTTAATATTTTTGACGGTGTAATATTTTGTTCAATAAGCGACATTATCGCGCCGCCGGTTTTTTTTGCCAGCCGTAAACGTTCCGCCATTACCGCGGGAACCGTGCCGTTGCCCGGCAGCGACATGCCCAATGCCTCCATAATGCAGTTCATGCTGTTTGCCGTGTACATCCCCGCGCAGGAGCCGCAGGTCGGGCAAACCTTGTTTTCGTATTCGTCAAAAATATCCTTGTTTATTTTTCCCGCCGCTAAAGCCCCAACCGCTTCGAAAGCATTTGACAGGCTTAAATTTTTGCAACCGCCTTCGCTTATATATTTTCCCGCAAGCATCGGGCCGCCGCTAATGACAATCGCGGGAATATTGAGCCTCGCCGCCGCCATAAGCATTCCTGGTACGATCTTGTCGCAGTTTGGTATAAGAACAATTCCGTCGAATGCGTGGGCGGCAGCCATCGTTTCAATGGAGTCTGCAATCAGCTCGCGGCTCGCAAGCGAATATTTCATGCCGGCATGCCCCATTGCGATCCCGTCGCATATTCCGATTGACGGAAATTCCATCGGCGTGCCCCCTGCGGCTGTTACGCCTTTTTTTACCGCTTCGGCAACCGCGTCCAAGTGTATATGCCCCGGCACCACCTCGCTGTGCGCGTTCGCGATGCCTACAAGCGGACGAGCGATCTCCTCGTCCGTATAGCCCATCGATTTTAACAGTGACCTGTGCGGCATCCTGCTCGGCTCTTTTTTTATGCTGTCGCTTATCATTTAATTTTATCCGCCTTTAAATAAATTATGTTTCAATTTTAACAGCCGTTTGACGGATGAGTGAATCATTTGTTAAAAATTTTTAATACGCCGCAAACAATCACTTGATTTCTTTTGTCCAACCGAATGTATCCGCTTCGCGACCGTATTGGATCGCAGTCAGTTTTTCGTACAGCTTTGCGGCAAGCGGCCCTGTTTTTCCGTCGGAAAGATATATTTTATGCCCGCCTCTGTTTAGCTCGCCGATGGGCGAAACCACAGCCGCAGTACCCGACCCGAAAGCTTCGGACAGCTTTCCTTTATTGTGCGCGTCAAAAACCTCGTCAATCGAAATTTTTCGTTCGCTCACCTTCATACCCCAGCTTTTCGCAAGCTCGACTACGCTGTCGCGGGTCACGCCCGGCAGTATGCTGTCGTTGTCGAGCGACGGTGTGACGAGCTCGCCGTCAATGTGGAAGAAAACGTTCATAGTGCCCACTTCTTCGATGTATTTGCGGTCGATGGCGTCGAGCCACAAAACCTGCGTGTAGCCTTCCTTCTTCGCCTTTTCCTGCCCCTTCAAACTGATAGCGTAGTTTGCGGACGCTTTTGTAAAGCCCACTCCGCCCCTTACCGACCGAACATAGTCGTCTTCCACGAAAATTTTCACGGGGTTAATGCCTTCCGGGTAATACGATCCGACCGGAGACAGTATGATCAAGAATTTATATTTGCTTGAAGGTCTCACGCCAATGAACGGATCCGTGGCTATTACGAACGGACGTATGTAAAGCGACGTTCCGTCTGCTTGCGGAACCCAATCCTTTTCAATTTTTATCAGCTCGCAGAGCGCTTCGATTGCCTTGTCCGTATTTATGGCCGGGATGCAAAGCCGCTCGTCCGAACGGTTGAGGCGCATAAAGTTAAGCTCGGGTCTAAAAAGCAGAAGCCTTCCGTCCGCAGTCCGGTAGCATTTCATGCCTTCGAAAACGGCCTGCCCATAATGGAAAACCATCGACGACGGATCAAGCGCGAGCGGCCCGTAGGGGATGATCGACGGATTATGCCAGCCCGTACCCTCCTCGTAGTCCAATGTAAACATGTGATCCGAAAAAAATTTTCCGAAGCCCAAGATGCCGGGATCAGGTTTTTCTTTGGGATTTTTTGTAAGCTCGACATTAATTTTCATTTAAATGCCCCTCCTAAAATTTTTTTTGTCCGTTCGACCAACCCGCCTGCCGCAATGATGTCGTTTATAAACGGCGGGAACGGTTCCGATTGATATTTTTTTCCGCTCGTTTCGTTTTCTATTACGCCCGTTTCAAAATCGAAACCGACCGCATCGCCTGCTTCAGCCAATTCGGCCGCATCTTTGCATTCCAATATCCGCAGTCCGATATTGATGGCATTTCTGTAAAAAATCCGAGCGAAGCTGACGGCGATAACGCATGATATACCCGCCGCCTTAATGGCTATCGGTGCGTGCTCCCTCGAAGAACCGCAGCCGAAATTTTTTCCCGCGATTATGATGTCTCCCGGTTTTACCGTTTTTGAAAAATCCGCGTCGATATCTTCCATGCAGTGCGCGGCAAGGTGCGACGGTTCGGACACATTTATGTGCCTCGCAGGGATTATCACGTCGGTGTCCACGTTGTCGCCGTATTTAAACACTTTGCCTTTCATATTTTTTGCCGTTCGCGCCGCGCATTGACTTTGTGCGTAATAACGCGCGCGCCTTTCTGTTTTTTATTATTGCTTATGCACAATACCGTTCACGCCTTTCAATATTTAATTGCAAAATATTTTTTACATTAAATCTTCCGCTTTGCATATCCTTCCCTTTATTGCCGAAACCGCTGCAACCGCGGGCCCCGCCAAATAAACTTCCGACCTCACATGCCCCATCCTGCCGACAAAGTTTCTGTTTGTGGTAGCCACGCACCGTTCGCCTTCGGCAAGAACCCCCATATGGCCGCCAAGGCACGGCCCGCATGTTGGGGTGCTTACCGCCGCTCCGGCCAAAACAAGATCTTCTATCAAACCTTCTTTTAACGCTTGCAAATAAATCGACTGAGTGCCCGGCAAAATAATTAACCGCACGCCTTTAGCCACGCGGACGCCTTCGGTTCCCTTTAATATTGCAGCGGCGGTTCGCAGGTCTTCCATTCGGCCGTTTGTGCAGGAACCGATCACAACTTGGTCGATAGGGATTTCGCCTATTTCGTCGATCGGCTTCGCGTTTTCCGGCAGATGCGGAAAAGCAACCATCGGTTTCAATTCACTCATGTTTATTTCTATTTCATTTTCGTATTCCGCATCTTCATCGGGAGTAAAAACCGCATACTGTTTTTTTGAATGTGCGTGAACATATGTAAGCGTCCTGTTGTCC
>WRDG01000074.1 GCA_009783525.1 Defluviitaleaceae bacterium
GGATCGTTTCGGGCGGCAGCGCGTCCAGCGCGTTTAAAATCCCGACGGTAAGATCGCGCGGGGTTGTGAGCGCCTTTGCCGTCCCGAGTATCGTGTTAGCTTCAAAATCGTATGCGGCGGCGTCGGTGTATGTGCCGCCCGTGTCTATTCCTATTCCGATTTTCAATTAAATTACCGTCCGCGCCGCGTTTTTTTTTCAGTGCGGCCGCGCCTTTCCGGATGCTTTTATATAAAAAAAAACGGGTTGATTATAACAAGAATTTTATGATTAACCACTGCGATAAAAACGAAAAAGTTAATTGAATAATCATGTGTTCGGAAAACAAAAACGAAAAAAAATTAATTGAATAATCTGTGTTCGGATAAACAAATGACAAAAAAATTTTAAAAATTTTGCGGAGAATTTGCGGGACGCAATTAAAAATGCAATCGAAATGAATCTAAAAGATAATAAAAGTTAAAAAACTTTACAAAACAGAAACGTTGAAATAATATGGAGAAACATTGTTAAAAACGTTGACGGAGAACTCGTATGCATAATTTTTTGCGCAAAATAGATAAACGAGTCGTGCTTTTTTCGTCGGGCGTTTTTTTTATTTGTGCGGCGCTGCTTGTTTTTGCCGCAGGCGAAAAAGATTACGCCGAGGCGGAAAAAGAGTACGCGCAGCTTCGCGCGTACTCGCCGGTCAAGCAGGATTTGGCCGGCTATTCGCTCAACGAGATACTTGCTTATTTGGTTGAAGAACAATCGGACGGAGGAGGCGGCAATGATTATGCGAGAGCGGAGCTTTCGATTTTTTTACCGGACAACGAAGCCCTGCTTTCGGTTAACCCCGACTACATAGGATGGCTGACGGTAAGCGGCACATCCGTCGATTATCCTGTCGTGCAGTGCGCGGACAACGAAAAATATGTCGCAACCACATTTGCCGGCAAAGAAAATCCGTCCGGTTCGATTTTTTTAGACCGCAGAAACTCCCCGCTGTTGACCGATCATGTAAGTGTCGTCTACGGGCACAATATGAAAAACGGCTCGATGTTCGCGCCGCTCGTAAATCTTTTAAACGACGGTTTGATTGAGGATGACGGCAAAATTTTATTTTATACGGCAGGCGGTGAATTGTTTCTCTATAAAATTATTTACGCTGTCCGTACGGATATAAACGATCCCGTTTATAAGTTCGAAAACGAAAGCGGACAGGACGGCAGCATTCTCGTGCTGTCCACTTGCATTTTGGGAGCGGAAAAACATGTCAGGCTCGTCGTGGCGGCGGAACTGACCAAAAAAATATACTAAACGAAGATTGGAGACCCGAGGATGAAAACGAAAAAACTCGCGTTATTTGTTTTTGCGGCGTTGATCTTAACACTGATTGCCGCAGCCGTTACAGCGATAGCCGCCGATGCCGCGCCGTATCGGATAGTGCTGAGGTATTACGATCCGATGCGGATCACTTATTACATAAAATATCCGGTCGGCGACAGCAGGGACGAGTGGGAAGGGCCCGAAGACATTCCGGTAGGGGGTGTCGGCGTGCCGGGACCCGGAGACTTTGACATCAGCAGTTATATTTCGACGCAAATTTACTGCGTCGATCCGTTCGTCCCGTTCCACGGCAGGGTGCCGGATTTCGGCGGAAGCTTTATATGGAACGGCGGAGCGATGGCGGACACGGTGAGCGGATTCGTCGATGCCGCGCCCTGGAACATGTCGGGCGCCATGCAGGCTTACGGCGACGCCGTGCGCTGGATTGCCGCAAACGGCTACAGGGGCAAGTTCAATTACGGCGGAATTGAAGACGCCGAAAGCGCGGAAAGCGTGCGCAGATTAAACGAAATGTTTCCGGGCATAGGCGAAATCGACAAGGAAATAGCGATTATGGCGACTAAGGTCGCCAT
Source organism: Defluviitaleaceae bacterium (assembly GCA_009783525.1). Taxonomy (GTDB): domain Bacteria; phylum Bacillota; class Clostridia; order Lachnospirales; family WQUN01; genus WRDG01. The sequence goes on from WRDG01000074.1 coordinate 1,900, forward strand.
CTGGAAAACGGTAGCGGGCAACAGCGTTCAGGTGCTTGAAACTTCTATTGACGATACCGAGAAGCGCGACGTGTTTGACATGCTCGTCTACATGCTGACGGAATCGGCGGCAAACACCATGCTGCCCGGCCCGAGGTATTATCTGCCGGGCGAAGTGCAGACCACATCTTTAAAAATTGAAATACTGCACGCTGCGGACGCATATTATGACGAAAGCGCGGACTCAGAATACAGTTACTACGGGCCGTTAAAAATTTCGGCTTTGTTAGACAATTTACCGAGCGGAGCGTATGTGCCGGATCTTGAAAAAATATTCGTAGCGGCAAGCGGGCTTAACTCCGGCGGCGTGCATTATGTTTCGCAAAAAATCGGCGGAACGTCCTACCGATTAAAAGAAGATAAATTATTCGGAACAGACGAAACCATGCAGTATGTAACCGGCAGCGTAACCGCGGACGGATGGACAAGCGACGAATTTTATCTTGCCGTGCCCAAGAGCCGCACAAACCCGGAACGCGGCGACCGCCTGCTGCTGCGCGCATTTGCGATGGCGCCCGGAGTAGAAGTGGCGACAGGCACGCCGGTCGTTTATTCCTTTGCCGAGAGCGGTGTGCAAAATTGGAATGCGATCCAGTCGTTTATCGGCGGAGCGGCGGCCGGCTCTAAGGTCAACCTGTTCGCGGAGGCGAGCTGGAGCACCGGTGACACGGTGCTGGGCGGCCTTTACGTTTCTAAAGAAGTAATAAACGCGGCGTCCGCCGTAGCAGGACACGAATTTACGTTTGCGGTTTACTACGGCAACAGCGAGAACTTTGCCGACGCGAATCGCCTTAACCTGACGGACAACCCGGTTAACGGCGCATATGGAGTAAACACGTCAAACAATACGTTTACAATTAAAAACGGAGGGCTTGCGTTTATCCAAGGGCTTCCTACAGTAGTGGGCGGAGGCAACACCGCGTATGAATATTTTTATTGGGTAGAGGAAATGTCTCTGCCTTCGGGTGACTACGAGACGCCGCACATGGACGTGACAACAGGGGGCTCGGCAAATTATTCGGTCAGCGGGCAAATGGCCGGGCCGTTCAGGCTCGACGGAGGCGACGCCGCGATTGCATACGTGACCGTGACGAACACATACAAGCCGACGATGGGCGAGCTTACTATTAAAAAGGTTTTGAGCGGTAACTATACAGATTGGGGCATTAACAACAGCACGGTTTTTAACGTGCGGATAAAAGATTTGACCAACGACACATATTTATTATTTTCGGGCATCGACAATGTTTACATCTGCAGGGGCAATACCGGCGGCAGCGACGCTTCGGCCGGCGACGTGATAAAGCTGACCGCGGGCAGCTCGGTCACGGTGAAAAATCTGTGGGTTAACTCAACTTATCAAATAGAAGAAGAAAGCGGCGCAAATTATTACATAAGCTACACGGGCAACGGCCTGACGCTTGCAGAAGGTGCGGCTAACGAAATAACCGTGACAAACACATACAATCACGGCACGGGCGACCTTATAATCAACAAACGCCTCGCGGGCGACTATACCGACTGGGGCGTCAATTCTTCGACGGTGTTTAACATAAGGGTCAAGGACGTGACCAACAACACTTATCTCCTGTTTACCGGCACGGGGCCCGTTTATGAATGTTACGGCAGCGGCGCTTCCGGCGATACGATAAGGCTGACGGCGGACAGTCCCGTGACGATCACAAACCTGTGGGCCAATGTGGTTTACGAAGTCGAAGAATTAAGCGGGGCAAATTACGCGATAAGTTATCAAGGCAACGGGGCCGTGTTCACCGAAGGCGAGAACAGCACGATAACCGTAACCAATACGTTCGAAAAAGGCAGGGGCGGGCTGGTGGTAACAAAACGGCTGGCCGGCAGCTTTTCGGATTGGGGCGTCGACGAGGACACCGTTTTTTACATCAGGGTCAAAGATTTGACTAACGATAATTATTTATTGTTTGGCGGCAACGGACCCGTTTATTCATGCTACGGAAACAGCGGCAGCGGCGACCCGTCCACGGGCGATACCATCAGGATTACCGCGGGGCAGCCCGTGACTATAACAAACCTGTGGAGCGGCTCGGTTTATTCGGTAGAGGAAGTGGGCGGCCAAAACTATGCTATCACTTATCAAGGCAACAACACGACGGTAAGCGATACGCAAAACAGCAACGTGACGGTTATTAACACATATGAAAAAGGCGCGGGCGGCCTTGTCGTAAACAAAAAGCTCGCGGGCAGCTTTTCGGATTGGGGCGTGAGCGACACGACGACGTTCCGCATCAGGATAAACGACGTGGACAACGGCAACACCCTGTTGTTTAAGACGGTTCCCGAACCGAACGGCAGCTACATTTGCATCGGCAACGACGTCGACGGCTTGAGCGTGCCGTACAACGGGCAGACGACCACCGAACTGCCGCTTTCAGCGGGTAGGCCGCTTGTCGTTACAAATTTATGGAGCGGCGCGGTTTACGAAGTTATCGAAGCGGACGGCGCAAATTATCAAATAAGCTACAGCGGCAACCGCGTGACATTTTCGGACGGGCAGAACGTAAACGTGACGGTGACAAACACATACGAACACGGAACTGGCGCGATGGTCGTAAGCAAAAAACTTTCCGGCAGCTACGAAAGCTGGGGCGTCACATACAGCGACGTGTTCGTTGTGCGGATTAAGGACGCGGCAAATGGCGGTTATCTTATGTTTGCGAACAGGCCGGGCGCAGACGGCGCTTACCGGTGCGTCGGAAACACCGTCGAGGGGCTGAGCGAAGACTACAGCGGCCGCACGATAACGGAGCTGACAATTTCGGCCGGCAAACCGCTCGTGCTAAAAAATCTTTGGGTGGGACATTCGTACGAAGTGGAAGAGCGTTCGGGCAGCGGATACGAAATATCCTACGCTAACAACGGCGCCGTGTTCAGCGAAGGGCCTAACAGCAACGTAACCGTTATAAACACATACAAGCCGAACCGCCCGTGGCAGCCGAACACCCCGGACGAACCGGACGAACCGGACGTGCCGGACGTGCCCGAATTGCCGGAAGACCCGACGACTCCGGGCGGCCCCGGCGACCCGGGCGAACCGGACGAGCCTGACGAACCGGAAAAACCGAACATTCCGCAAACGGGCGACGATAAAAATTTTATTCTCGCGGCCGTGCTTACGGCAATAGGCTTAATATTAATAGCGGCTTCAATGATGGTAAAAAGAAAAGCGAAACAAAATAATTAAATAAAAAAAACCGCCGGGCAGCCGGCGGTTTTTTTATTCCGTCCACATTGTTCTATATTTTTCGATCGCAATAGCGAGCGCTTCAACGTTTTCCGGCGGGGTGGGGGGATACAGCCCGCATACGAGTATCAGCCCGCCCTCGGGCGCGCCGAGTTTTTCGATTTCTTCACGGATCAAATCGTCGATGTCCTTTGGCGTTCCGTACGGCAGCACGGTTTGACGGTCGATGTCGAGCTGGATGCACGCTTTGCCTTTGATGCGGCGGGCGAGCTCGTCTATGCCGTTGCAAAAATCCTGCGGGTTTACGACGTCCACGCCGGCCGCCACCTGATCTTCCAATATGTCGAGGGTTTTTCCGTCGCTGTGCAGCCCGACGATAATACCCGCTTTTTTGCACGGTCCCATGAGCCGCGCATAGGCGGGTTTTAAATATCTTCGGAACATCTCCGGGCTAATGATGGTCGCGGTTTGAGTGCCGAGGTCGTCCGCGAACATTACGAAGTCCGTGCCGCGCTTAATATGGAACTGTACGAACTTCATGTAATATTTTTCGGCCATTGCGTAAATTTTTTCTACGTTTTCGGGATGGAGCGCGTAGTCTTCCATCGCGTTGTCAAAACCGCGCAGGTATGTGTGACGCAGGAACATAAATCCGTGGTCGATGTATGTGGCGGCAAGGCTGCCGTTTGCTTTTTGCTCGTTCACGCTTTTTATTTCGGCTGCCCATTCTTCTTCGGTTAAATCAGGCACGGGGCTTTCGGGCGGCACGTATGCGTCAAATGTGTCCATATCCGAAAGCGGGTGGCTTACGACCACGCCGTCCATGTAGCGAAGCGGGTAATGCCACATGCAGCCCCACGGGTCGGTTTTGTAATTGTTGTCCGGCGTGTCGAACGAAAAATTCATTTTGCTGAAATCGTACGTCCCGGTTTTGTAATGCGGAAACACGGTCGGGTGTCTCAGAACAACCCGTTCCAAATCGGTTTTGTAGCACGCCCACATGGCGTCGCTTATTATCATGTTCGACCGTACGCAGTCCGGGTGCAGAAATTTTACGGTGCGAAAAAAATTTTCGCGGTCTGACATCATCACGTCGTTAACACCTCGTTTTTTTATATGCTATTATAAACAAAATATGTAGGAAGTGGATTTGCAACAAGCAAATTAATAAAAAAGAGAGGCGCGGTAAAATATGAAAGTTTTGGTTTTATGCGACGACCGCTTCCATCCCGGTCACATTGTCGAAAACGGAATCGCCAAGCTAAAGGAAAAAAAGGAAAAAAAGGAAAAAGGCTTTTCGTTCGACGTCATGCAGGACATGAACGATTTTGAAACGGGCGGATTAAAAAACTACGGCGCGGTGCTGCTTTCTAAAAGCGGGAACATGTCGTCATCGGACGAAACGAATTGGAAAACAAAAGAAACCATGAAGGCGTTCGTCGATTATGTAGAAGGCGGCGGCGGTTTGCTTGTGACACATTCCGGCGTGGTACCCGGCAAAAATTCGGACACATTGGACAACCTTATAGGATGCCGCTTTATTTCGCATCCGCAGCAGTGCCCCGTGACAGTGCAGCCGATAAAAAAACACCCCGTGACAAACGGAGTGGGGATGTTTATTGAAACGGACGAACACTACCGCATAGACATCATCGCCGCGGACACAGACATAATTATGGCTTCGTACATGCCGCAGCAGGGTTCTGCGGAATATTTTTCCGACAACCCTTACACCAACACGCCGGCTTACATTTCCGCGTCGGGCTATGTCCGTACTCAGGGCAGGGGCCGCGTATGCGTGCTCACTCCCGGCCATTGCCTGTCTGTTTGGCACAATGCGGAATATCAAAAGGCGTTGGAAAACGCGTTGAATTGGTGCGGAGGAAGATAAACAAAAAAAATTATTTATAAATTTTTTTCATTAGCCTCAGGATAAACTTTATGCAAGCTGCCGAAACATCGAAGCGTCGGTGTGCGGCAAAAAAAGCGCCGCCGTGTATTCGTTCATGTAACCGGGCTCGCTGCTCAGGTCGATGTATGTGGCCCTGGCTGCGGTTTCCGCCTGAAGCCTTCGGAATTTTTCGCTTATGAGCGTCATGTGCGCTCCGGCAAGCGAGGAGTTGCCTATAAATTTAATTTTATCGTTCGGAAGGTCGGGCACAAGCCCGATTTTTTTTGCGTTGTTTATATTGAGATACCGCCCGAAACCGCCCGCAATGTACAGCTCGTTTATTTCCGACAAATCTGCGCCGATGCTTGCGACAAGCGTGCGGCACGCGGAAAAGACCGCGGCCTTTGCGCGGATCACGTTCTGCACGTCGGCTTCCGTGATGTACAGGCCGCCGCCGAGCGCGTAGCGTTTGTCGGGGTCGTCGAACCTGCCGGAGGGGTCGATTAAGCCCGCGCGGAGCAGCTCCGCTATAAGCGCGATTATCCCGGAGCCGCAGATTCCCTTCGGGACGCCGCCGCCTATAACTTCGAGCGACGGCTTTTTATTATCGTCAATGGTCACGTTTTCTATCGCGCCGGCCGACGCCCGCATGCCGCACGAAACGCCGCCGCCTTCAAACGCGGGCCCCGCCGAACACGCGCAGGTTAATAAAAAACCGTTGCCGCCGAGTGCGATTTCGCCGTTAGTGCCGATGTCAATAAAAAGGCATAAATCTTCGCCGCCTGCCTGTTCAAAATTGCCGATGGGCGTGCAGAGCAAACCCGCCGTGATATCGCCGCCCACATAACTGCCTACCGCGGGCGCGAAACGGACGGGCGCGCACGGTGCGGCGTCTATGCACAGGTCGTGCGCGGTGCAGCGCGGCACGTCAAACACGGCGGGCGTATACGGCGCGAGCCGAATATATTCCGGGTCGATCCCGAGCAGCAAATGAGTCATCGTCGTGTTTGCCGCCACGGACACATTTATTATTTGCGAATTATCATTATTTTTACCGACGAGTTTTTTTATCAAATTATTAATCGTTTTTACAGCCAGCCGTTTAAGCTCGGCCCTTCGCTGCGGGTCGCGCGCGTAATTGATCCTGCTTATCACATCGTGCCCGCAAGAAATTTGCAAGTTGTAAGCCGTGCGCGACGCAACCGTCCTGCCGTCCGCGTCAATTAATTTCGCGGCGACAGTGGTCGTGCCGATGTCCGCCGCCAAGCCGAGCGGAGAAAAATTTATGTCATACAAACCGACTGCCTGTATTTCCGTTCCGGTTTTTTCGTAAGCCAACATTTTTTTTCCGCTTCCGCCGCGCAAACATTTGGGCAGTTCGGCGAGAAAGGGCAGGGGTATATTAATTTGCGAACCTTTAAAAAATTTAGCCGCCGCGTTTTTTAGCCTGTCCAAATCCGAGAGGCCGTCGCCCTGCGCCGGTTCCGCGATTTCGATTTCAATTTGCTTGACGGGAAAATCGATTTCGCCGTCAAAATCAATTTCTTCTCCGGTTTCGTCGAAGCGTCCTTTTTCGTCCGTTTCCGCAGACGAAACCGAAACATCCACCACCAAATCCGTTTCGCCCATGTGCGATAAGCAAAGCAAAATAAAACCGAACGCGTCGGCTTCGGCGTAAATATCGCCGCTTACCAACCGCGCCCGGCATTTTTTGCACGAGCCGTTTCCGCCGCACGGGGCTTCCACCGTAAACCCGGCCGCAAGCCCCGCCTCGGCGGCCGCTTTTAAAAGCGGCGCGCCTGCGGCGGCTTCGACGGTTACGTCATACGGTAAAAATGTTACGGCAGGCATTTAAAACACGACGGAGGCAAGATCCGACAAGCCGTCCGCGGTAAGCGCCGCGTCCGTAAAAATGTAGAACATCGGCCTTGTGGTGTATGTGCCGCCGTTTTCCGCCTGCCCTTGTGAGTTGCTGTTAAGGTACACGATCTTATTGTCGAGCCCGAAGTGGGCCCATGCGCTGCCCGCGCCGTCTAAAAAATAATTCAATTTGTCTTTTTGATCCGACGCTTCGATGGTTATAAGTCTGTCTGCGCCTTTTCCTGTGTCGTCAACGCCCGCGCGGTAGCGGTATTCGATTTTTTGATCGTCCTTGGCGGATACCGTCAGCAGTTTAAACTCGGTCGGATGCCCTATATGCGTAGCAAAATATAACCCGCAGTGCTTGTACGCGCCCGTATTGTTCGTAAAGCTTGCATAATGGCACATTACGGGCAGCCCCGGCATGGTTAAAAAATACTGTGAATAAGACAGGCCTTTATGGTCAAAATATTCTTCGATGTTAACCGTGGTTTTAGTGCCTTCCCA
>WRDG01000075.1 GCA_009783525.1 Defluviitaleaceae bacterium
AAATAACCTTGTCGTCGCCGATGAAATCTTCGTTTGCCATCGCGGACACGAATTGATATTCAAGCTCTCGAGCATCGCTCGATTCGCAGTTGAGCGCCGGTATAAATTCATGCCCGAAGGGCCCCCACTCAACCGCGATCATGGGGCGCTCGCCTTTCAATGTGTTGTGAAGCCGCCAAAGGCGCTCGCGCTCTTTCATCACGGGTCTGTTTGCGTATTCCAAATATTTTTTTGCGGTTTCGCGCAAAATTTTTTTATCGGCGGCGTTAATCATTCGACATGCTCTTTTTCCGTTGCCGCAACCAAACGCCTCATTTTTTCTTTTTCTTCCGCCATTTCCTCGACCGTTTTTGTGTGCAGGCGGGCCGCCCCTTCGTAATTTTCTTTTGTCGGGATCAAGTTGCCCGCCGCCATCCGCACCTTCGCTTCTGCGATTGCCTTTTTATACTGCGGCAGCCATTGCTCCTGCGCGATAAGCATTTCGTCCGTCATCTGCCAAACCTCGGGCGGGTTAAGCACCGCGCCGGTTAGCGGATCCATGAGCATCGCCTGGCGCAGCAGCAGGTCGTCGCCGTCTACGCCGGCGGCTACAGCGAGCCTCTGCACCCAAACGCTCTGCGAACATATTGCGGCGCAGCCCATCGGCAGGTCGCCCACCCGCGGGATCGATACGCCGTTGCCGTCCGCGTAGCCCGGTACTTCGACAATGCAATCGTCCGGCAGGTTCGTGATGCAGCCTTTGTTTACCACGTTGAAGTGGCCTCTGTAGCGTTTGCCCGTTTCGATGCCTTCTACGATATATGAGCCGTGCTCTCTGCCGCGTTCGCTGCCGTCATATTTTTTCGACGGCGCGTTGAGCCAGTTCGGAAAATCCGTTTCGAACCAATTGCGGCCTTCGGTGCAGACGCGCAAATATCCACCGGTTTCGCCGTCGATCCAGCTGCCGAGTTTAATCCAATCCTTAATTTCGTCGGGCCGTTTGCGGTACCAGGCGAGGTATTCGGAAAGATGGCCGTTCGATTCCGTCGAGTAATATCCGAAGCGTTTAAGCACGTCTATGCGAACCTTTTCGGACTGCGGATAATAATCGTGCTTGAGGAAAGCGTCCAAAATTTTGTCTTTCATTTCGACGCCCTTGTGTTTTACGGAAATGTACCATGTCTGATGATTTAACCCCGCGCATATAACGTCGAGGTCTTCGTACTGAAGGCCGAGCGCGCTTGCGATCTGCCAATGACCGCCCATTACGCCGTGGCACAGTCCGATGGTGTTTACTCCGAAATAATTGTTGCAAGCCCATGTGACCATTGCGTTCGGGTTTGCGTAATTCAAATGGAGAACGTTCGGATCCGATACTTCGCGCATGTCTTTGCAAAAATCTTTAAACACCGCGATGTCGCGCTGCGCGTACATTATGCCTCCGGCGCACAGCGTGTCGCCAACGCACTGATCGACGCCGTACTTCAACGGGATTTCAACGTCTGTTTTAAACGCTTCGAGCATACCCACGCGCACGCAGGTGAATACATACTTCGCACCGCGCAGAGCTTCGCGGCGGTTTGTGGTCGCGAATATTTTCGTTGTGATGCCGTTGCTTTCCATATCCCGCTGGCAAAGCTGCGTGACCATGTCAAGGTTTCGCGGGTTGACGTCCGTAAACGCCACTTCGATGTCCCTGAACGCAGGGACGGAAAACAAATCAGTCAGCAGCGACCTAGTGAACCCGATGCTGCCCGCGCCGATAAAGGCTACTTTAAAAGACATAAATACAACCCCTTTTAGATATATTATCTGCGTTTGTTTCGCTTATTGATTCCGGCTATACGTTCGTTTGACAATTTTTGCCACGCTTTAAATTTTTCTTCGAACGCCGCGGCGGCAGCCGGAGTTATGACCGGCGCGGGTACTCGCCTGCGGTAGTCGTCCTCTTCGCCGTCTTCATCGTCGTCTTCGTTTTCGTAGTCGTCATAGGACGGCTGCGGAACGTCCTTCATTGACAGGGATATTTTTCCCGACGATTCGTCGCAGGAAGTGACGCGCACGTTCACTTCGTCTCCGACCGCGAGCACATCACCCACGTTTTGTACATATCCCCCCGATATCTGCGAAATATGCACCAATCCGGGAACGTCGCCCGGCAGCGAAATAATCGCGCCGAACGGCTTTATTTTTAACACCCTGCCGGAATATACCGCGCCGATCTCCACGGCGACCGCCATAATCATTGCCCCTTTTATTTATTTATTTACTTATTTTTTTGTCGATTGCGTTAAGAATCAAATCCCACAGCTCGTCGCGGCCGCTTTTGTTTTCGCTTGAAAACGGAATGACGGGCGTTTCGCCCGACTGCAGTGTTTTTTTTATTACAGCCACGTTTTTTTGGATCTGCCCGCGGCTTATCTTGTCGCTTTTGGTTGCCGCCAATATGACCGGTATTTCAAAATGCGCAAACCATTCGAACAGCTGTATGTCGTTCGCGCCGGGTACGTGTCTGATGTCCAGCAGCATGATTACCGCCGCGAGCTCGCGACGGTCTTTTATGTAGCTTTCGACCATTTTGCCCCACTTTGCCGATTCGGTTTTGGAAACCTTGGCATATCCGTAGCCGGGCAGGTCGACGAAAATTATTTCGTGTTCGACATCGTAAAAATTTATCGTGCGGGTTTTGCCTGGCGTTTGGCTGCACCGCGCCAATTTTTTTCTGCCGAGCATCGCGTTTATAAGCGAAGACTTGCCCACGTTCGATTTGCCGGCGAAAACTATTTCCGGCTTGCCGTCCGCCGGGTACTGCCATTTATTGACCGCAGTGGCCGCAAGCGCGGCGTAAACGATTTGCCTGCCTATTTCCATAAAGCTTCCGGAAGCACGTCGTCCATATGCCGCACGGGTACGAGCTTAAGCCCGTCTTTTATGACGGCCGGTATTTCGCCTATTTCGCCTTCGTTTTCAAACGGCACGAGTACCTTTTGGATGCCCGCCTGTTTGGCCGCTAAAATTTTTTCTTTTAAGCCGCCGACCGGCAATACCTTTCCGCGAATTGTGATCTCGCCCGTCATTGCGACGCTCGCGTCAACGGCACGTCCCGTAAGCGCCGATATCATCGCGGTAGCCATGGTGATACCCGCGGACGGACCGTCCTTGGGTACTGCTCCGTCGGGAATGTGAATGTGTATGTCCGTGTCTTTATAAAAATTTTTGTGGATTTTAAACGTTTCGTAGCGCGAGCGGATATAGCTCACCGCCGCGTGCGCGGATTCTTTCATCACGCTGCCGAGACTGCCCGTCAATTCGAATTTGCCCGTGCCCGGCATCGTGTTTACTTCTATGGAAAGCGTGTCTCCTCCCGCCGCTGTCCATGCAAGACCGCGGCAAATGCCGACCTGCGGCTCGCCGGGTTTATCGTTCGGTTTATATTTTTTTACACCCAAAAACTTTGCCAGGTTATATTCCGTGACTGTATAGGTTTTGCAAATTCCCTTTGCGCGCATGGTCACAAATTTTCGACAAATTTTAGCTATTTGCCGCTCAAGCTGACGCACGCCCGCCTCGCGCGTATAGAAACGGGCGGCAGCGTCTATGGCGCCGCCTGTAAATTTTAACTGCGTCTTTTTTACTCCGTGCTTGTCCAATTGCTTGGGTATAAGGTGGTTTACGGCAATTTCATACTTTTCGACCGCCGTGTATGTCCCTAGCTCGATTATTTCAAGGCGGTCGATCAATGCCGGCGGCATGTTGTCCAATGTATTTGCGGTACAAACAAACATCACGTCGCTTAAATCGAAATATAATTCGACATAGTGGTCGCGGAACGCATGGTTTTGCTCGCCGTCCAGCACTTCAAGAAGAGCGGCCGCAGGGTTGCCCCTGTGGTCGTGGCCCATCTTGTCCGCCTCGTCAAGCAGGATCAACGGATTCGCTGTACCCGCTTGCCTCATGCCTGCGATAATACGACCGGGCATGGAACCGATGTATGTCTTGCGGTGGCCGCGAATATCCGCTTCATCCCGCACGCCGCCGAGCGAAATGCGCACATACTTCCTGCCGAGCGCACGCGCAACCGACTTTGCGACCGAAGTCTTGCCCACCCCCGGCGGCCCTAGAAGGCACAGTACGGGCGCGTCTTTTCTTTTGGCCGTTTGCCTTACTGCCAAAAATTCAATAATGCGTTCCTTAACTTTTTCCAAACCGTAATGGTCTTCGTTTAAAATTTTTTCCGCGTTTATTAAATCGTTGTTGTCTTCAGTTTTTTCGTTCCACGGAAGCTGCAGCACACATTCTATATAGTCCTTAGCCAAAGCCGTTTCAGGCGACGAGGACGACATCCTCTCGAGCCTTTTTAGTTCGCGCGCCAGTTTTTCCGCCGCTTCGGCCGGAAGATTTGCCTTTACGATTTGTTCGCGGTATGACGATACGTCGTTTTCGTCGCTTTCGTTCAGTTCCGTGTTTATCGCTTTAATTTGCTCGCGTAAAAAGTATTCGCGCTGGTTTTTATCCATCCCAAGCCGAACCCTGTCGATAATTTTTCGCTGGAGCTTTATCATTGCGTTTTCTTCGTCAAGCAAAGCCACGGTTTTTTCCAGCCTGAGCAATGTGTCTGTTTCTTCGAGCAGCAACTGGTTGTTTTCTGTCTTAAAATTTGCGTGAGACGCCAAAATATCGGAAAGAATCCCCGGGTCGTCGCATTGTTTTATGTTTAAAAGCGTTTCATGCGAAAAACGCTGCTGCAGGTCGGCGTACATCTCGAAAGCCTCCCACGCGCTCCTAAGCAGCGCCTGCACGTCGTCGGTTTTTGCATCTGTGTTCGGTTTGTTTAAGACATTGACGAAACGCACCAAAAAAAACGGGTGCTGCTGCACAACCGTTTTTATCCGGCCCCGGCGCAAACCCTCAACCACTATGCGGACCATACCGTCCGGCATGCGCATGGCCTGCCGAACTTTTGCCACCGTGCCGACTTCATAGAGTTCTTCCGCCAACGGTTCTTCGGTTGTAATGTTCCGCTGCGATGTTAAAAACACGATGCTGTCTTTGTCTAACGCCGCTTCCAACCCCTCGACGGATTGGGGACGCCCTATTTCAAGGCTCATTAAAGCGTTCGGGAAAAGAATCGCGCCGCGAAGCGGCACAAGCGGCAATGTCGTCGGTTTACTGCGTTTGTTTGCCATATCAATCGTTCGCGTTACACGCAAAGTGTATTAAAAATTCCGCGCCTTTCTATACATCAAAATTATCGGTTCGGTTTTTGTCTGATAATTATCCGGTGGAATATCTTTTTACCTTTTTGGATTATTAATTCGCCGCCGTTAAAATCGGACTCGTTTATTTTGTGTTCGAAGTCGGTTATTTTTTTGCCGCCGGCTGTAATGCCGCCCTGCTGGATGAGACGCCTCGCGTCGCTTCGGCTTTCAATAAGCGCGGCTTTTTCGAGCAGCATGACTATGTTTATTCCGCCGCTTAATTCGCTTGCCGTTATCTCCGTAAAAGGCATAGCGTCCGTCGCGCCCGAGCCTGCGCCCGCAAACAGCGATCTCGACGTTTCCATTGCTTTGTCCGCTTCTTCTTTGCCGTGTACGGTTTTGGTCACTTCATACGCCAAAATTTCTTTCGACCGGTTGATGCCTGCGCTGTCGCCGCATTGCATCGCGTCGATTTCTTCGACCGATAAAAACGTGAGCAGCTTCAAATTGCGCAGCACCGTCGAATCGTCCGTGTTGCGCCAGTATTGGTAAAACTCGTACGGCGAAGTCTTGGCGGCGTCGAGCCATACTGCGTTGCCCGCAGTCTTGCCCATCTTGGATCCGTCGGCCGTTGTAAGTATTGTCATGGTGAACCCATACGCGGAAGCAGCTTCCGTTTTGCGGATTAATTCCACGCCGGCGATGATGTTAGACCACTGCTCGCTGCCGCCTATCTGCAGGCGGCAGTTTTTTTCTCTGAACAGGTGCAAAAAATCGTACGCCTGCATGATCATATAATTCATTTCAAAAAATGTCAGGCCAATGTCGATCCGCGATTTATATGTTTCTGCTGCGAGCATCCGGTTGACGGAAAAATGAACGGCGTATTCGCGGATAAACGGCAGGTAGGAAAGGGCGCAAAGCCAGTCGGCGTTGTTAACCATCACCGCGTCGTTTGACCCTTCGCCGAACGTGATAAACCTCGAAAGCTGCTTTTTAAAGCACGCGACATTATGCGACAGTTCTTCGACGCTCATCACGCGCCGCATCTCCGTACGGTCGGTGGGATCTCCCACCATCCCCGTGCCGCCGCCCATAAGGACAATGGGCTTATGCCCCGCCTTCTGCATATGCGACAGCGCCATGAGCGTCATAAAATGACCGGCCGTTAAACTGTCCGCGGTAGGATCGTAACCGATGTAAAACGTCACTTGCTCCTTGTCCATCAAATCGCGCAGCTGTTCTTCATGCGTGCACTGTTCTATAAATCCGCGCTGCTGTAATAATTCGTATGCGTTTTTTGTGTTACCCATTGTAAACCTCCCTGACGATGTTGATTATTACCTCGACCGACTTGAGCAGCGACGGCACCGGCAGATACTCGTACGGGCCGTGAAAATTGTGCCCGCCCGCGAATATGTTCGGGCAGGGCAGTCCCATAAATGAAAGCCTCGCGCCGTCCGTGCCTCCGCGAATCGCTCTTTTTAACGGTTCTACGCCGGCGAGCTTCATGGCGCGCTCCGCAATCGTTACAACGTATTCGAAATTTTTTAAAACATCTGCCATGTTGCGGTACTCGTCTTTAATTTTAAGAACCGCCGTGCCCTCTCCGTAACAATCGTTTATATCCTGTGTCAGCTTTTCTGTAAATTTTTTACGAAGCGCGAAATTTTCCGCGTCGAAGTCCCTGATAATATATGTGAACCATGCCCGCCCCACGTCGCCGCCTACTTCGGTCAAATGGTAAAACCCTTCGCGGTTTTCGGTTTCGGACGGGGTTTCGTTTCTTGGGAAAGCCCCGATCATTTTTGCTGCTATCAGCGCCGCGTTTTTCATTACATCCTTTGCGTAGCCCGGATGGACGCTCGCGCCGTTAATCACAAAAGACGCTTTTGCCGCGTTAAACGACTCCGTCTCGAGCTCGCCTATCTCGCCGCCGTCCACGGTATATGCGAAGTCCGCGCCGAACAGTTTCACGTCAAAGCAGTCCGTGCCGCGTCCTATCTCCTCGTCGGGAGTAAATGCGATTACGACCTTTCCGTGCGGCACATCCTTGTTTTGCAAAAAAAATTCCATGGCCGTCATGATCGAAGCGATGCCCGCTTTATTGTCCGCGCCCAGCAGCGCGTTTCCGTCCGTGCATATAATATCCTGGCCTATATAATTTTTAAGATGCGGAAACATTTTTGGTGTGAGCGAAACATTATCGTTCAGGCGGATTTTTCCTCCGCCGTAGCTGTATTCGATTTTGGGTTCGGCAAGGTTTCCCGGCGCGTCGGGCGAAGTATCGGTGTGCGCGATAAAACCGACCGCCGGAATTTTTTTACCTGCCGCGTTGCTTGGCAGCACGGCCGTAACGCAGCAGCCGCTGTTTATTTTCACATCGGACAGTCCTATTGCTGCGCATTCGTCCGCCAGCGCCTCGGCAAAAATTTTTATGCTTGGCGACGACGGAACCGTTTCCGATTCGCTGTCTGACTGGGTGTTATACGGAACGTAGCGCAAAAACCGCTGCGCCGCAACGGGCAACCGATTCATATGCGATGACCCTCGCTTTGTGATATTTGTAAAGAATATCACATGCCTACAAATTATGGTATACTCATTTATGAAAGGAGCGCCCATATGAAAATCAAAAACGGATTTTTTTTGGTCATTGTTTTTGCGTCGCTAATAACGGCGCCGTTTTCAATTAAAGCATCGGCTAAATCATCGGCAAGTGAAATTGTTTTGGCCGCGAGCGAATTTTTCGCTTCGGCTCTTTATGCAACGGACGAAGCGGGGGGGCTGCGTTTTACCGGCACGCAAACCACCGCGGCGCTCGTCACGAAAAACGGCCGGACAAACCAAACCCACAGACACTATCAAGTGAGCGGCTACCGTATAGGCAGCGAAACATTTATCCAGTTCGACACGCGAAAATTAAACATAAATACGGGCCAGCCCACGGACGCAACGGATTCGAAACGCACGTCGCTGCTCATCAGGCCAAATGTGATCTACGGAAAGCAAAGCGGATCGGAATGGGTTACGCAGGACGTGATAAGGCTCCTCACGCAATTTACCAACATGGGCGTGCTCGATCAGTTTTTTATTTTAGAAATTTTAAGCGGCGAACGGCTGCCGCTGTACCAGCCCCACATGTCTTACGGCGCTGACGCGCTTCTTTTAAACGAACCGCACGCAACGGTAAAGGTCGAGATGTCCGCTGAGCAGTACGCGGAAATGATTGAGGTATGGACGCAGGACATCAGGTCGCTGCTCGGGCCCGCGTCGGATAATATGTCGGACATCGAACTGCGGCTCGTCCAAATGATCGCGCACAGGACGCTTACGGCGCTCGACGCAGAAATAAATTACGTCTTTTACATAAACAAAAAAACCAATTTAATCACGCGCATCGACGGCTCGCTTAACACGGCGGACCCGAACGGCCCGCGCGATCCCGGCGCCGTTGCGCGCACATTGGCAAAAAGCAGCCTGCGTTTATACGATTTCGGCAAAAAAATAATCCGCATCGTCATGTGACGCCGCGGATATTTTTTACTTGCATGTACAAGCCGAAATTTTTTTCGGCTATTTTTATGCGAACAGCAACATATTTTTTTTCAAATGTCTTGAAAAATATTTCAAATTTTTTATATACGGTTCTTAATTGATTTGATTTTCAATATCGGAGCCAACACTTTGCAAAAACAACCAATAGGGCAAAATATTTTCTTTGTCATACATAGCGGCGATGTTTGCGTAATAAAACATTTAGTTGCCGCCGCAATAATTTTCATTTGCCGACAATATCGCATCGGCTAATAAATTAATCGTGCTTACGCCATAATTTAACAACGATTCTTCGGGCAGCTTGATTCCATGCTCTTTTTCTAAACCTCGAAAGTCAAGTAAATATTTGCACAGCGCTTCGCCTTTGTCGCTTACGGCCTCGAATATCGGGACGTCGAACACGCCGGCGCAACTGCAGATATATTCGTTAACCTCATCGATGTTTTTATAACTGACCGTTATCGTTTTCCTGTTTTCTATTTCCGCTCCGTCTATCACCGCGTTTGTGACGTGTAC
>WRDG01000076.1 GCA_009783525.1 Defluviitaleaceae bacterium
ACTGTTTTTTTACGTACAAAAGACTGTCTGATGATCCCCTACTGCTTTTGGGATAACCGAGCTCCGGGAAAAATGGATTGTTGGCTCGATTGCCATTAAAAAAAATATTTTTTTTCACAAATAATATTTGTTGCGTGTAAAAAAATGTACTGTTATAATTTTGTAACAGATATTTAACCGCTTCAAGATTGCAAAAAAATCCGTATTAGGGAGTGGATGGTCACCCATGGCAGATCCGATACATGCGGAAAGTATGTCGGCAATAGAAAAAGCGTTTCACAGTCTGCAGCACTATACATTATTCGAGTTTCAATTGTTCGGGCAAGAAATCGTCATACGAAACACCATATTTGTTTCTTGGGTCGCCATGCTTATGATAGTTGCGTTTTCGGTGGTATTAACAAAAAAACTTTCGGTTAACCGCCCCGGCAAACTGCAATGCATCGCAGAGATTTTTGTCGATATGGTCAACGGGTTGTGCAAAAGCTCTATCGGGCACCACTATAAACCGTTCGTCGCATACATCGGGTCGCTGCTGATGTTCCTCGCTGTTTCAAACATGATTGCAATTTTCAATTTTATCCCCGGCCTTCATCTTTATCCGCCGGCCAAAGACATCACCGTCACCGGCACATTGGCGATAATCAGCATCTGTGTTGTCATCTTTGCGGGCTTTAAATATAAAGGCGTAAAAGGATGGCTCAAAGGATTGGCGGATCCGATGCCTTTGATGATACCTTTCAAACTTCTAGAATATTTTACAAAACCCCTTTCGCTCTGCCTGCGTCTTTTCGGCAATGTTCTTGCCGCATTCATCATAATGAAGCTGATCTTAAACATCGTGCCGTACCTCGGCGCGCCTTTTGCCATGTTCTTCGATATGTTTGACGGAATCCTTCAAGCCTTCATCTTTATTTACCTTACCAGCATCTACATCGGCGAAGCCGTTGAATAAAAAACTCTTTAGGAGGTAATTCTATGGATCTTACACCACTTGCGGCATCAATTGCCGTCCTTACAGGTATCGGAGCTGCTATAGGAGTTGCGATATGCTGCGGAAAAGGTGTGGAAGCAATCGCGCGCCAACCCGAAAAAGAAGGCAGCATACGCGCCCTCGCCTTCTTGGGAATGGTGTTGTGTGAAGCCTGCGCCATTTACGGGTTGCTTATTTCCATCATGCTGTTTTCGCAACTGTAAAACGCTATGCCAAATTTATTGAGCATAAATATTTGGAACGGCGTTTTTTTGGCAGCTACGGAAGCAGCTGAGTTTCAACCGTTGTCCATTAATATTTGGGACAGCATTTTTGTTGCGTTCAATTTGCTCGTCATCATTTTGGTTTTAAGCCGCGTTTTATTTAAACCCGTCAATAAAATATTGGCCGAACGGCAAGCGATGGCAGAAAAAACCGAACAGGATTCGGAAGAAGCCGCAAAAATCCGCGCCGAAATGGAAAACGCGCGCGCGCAGCAAGACAGGGACATGAAGATCAGAGCGGACGAATTGCTTCGCGAAGCAAGAAGCCGCGCGGGTGTCGAATATGACCGGATCGTAAAAGAAGCCGAAGACAAAGCCCTCATGATTACTAACACTGCGACGCAAAAAGCTAAACAGGAGCAGGAACGCATCATGCTCGAAACAAAGAAGCAGGTAGCTGCGGTGGCAATGGAAGCAGCCGGTATTTTGCTGCGGTCAAACATGGACAACGAACGCAACAAAATTTTGGTCGAAGATTATCTCGCTGAAAAGGATGTGCCCGCATGAAAAAAGTGGCGCAGTCCTACGCCGCCGCTCTTTACAGTGCGGCAACCGAAATGGGATGCGCCGAAGATATTGCGGACGAGCTGACTGCCGCCGAAAACTTGCTTAACGAATGCAGCGGTTATTTATACAGCCCGCTGCACCCCTGGCGTAAAAAAGCGGCTCTGCTGCGTGAATTTTTAACAGGTCACTTTAATCCGCTCACTATCGAATTTATGATTCTGATGCTTTCGCGGCGGCAAATCAAATCATTGCCGGAAGCTGCTTCGTGCTACCGTTTGTTAAGCGGCCTTGCCGACACGGTTGTTCGTCTGCGCGTGCCGTACGAGCCCGACGAATTGCTGTTAAAAAAATTCAGAACATATTTTGCAGATTCGAAGCTGCTTTCTAAGGACAAAGCGGAAAGCGCCGTAATTGAAATAGAGCTTGACAAGGATTTAATCGGGGGTTACGTGGCATATTGCAACGGCCAGCAGATCGACGCTTCTTTAAAAACCGCGCTGGCAAAAATCGGAAAACTGCAAACATATTAATTTATTTAAATTTGCCGGAAAAATTCGGTTTCATCCGTAAAGTTGAAAGGTCGGGTTTATTGTGAATATCAACATTAACGAAATAAGCAGAACTTTATTGGAAAGAGTAAAGGAGATGTCCGGTCCGCCGCCGCTTGACGAAGTGGGTGCCGTAACGCAAATCGGCGACGGGATCGCGCGGGTGTACGGATTGGACAACTGTATGGCCGGCGAGCTGCTTGAATTCGAGACAGGCGACTTGGCGATGGCCCTTAACTTGGAAGAGGACAACGTCGGTTGCGTTTTATTCACGCCCGGCCGTTTTGTCCGCGAAGGCACTCAAGTAAAAAGGACAGGCAAAACCACGACAGTCCCGGTCGGCGACGCGCTTCTCGGGCGCATCGTTTCGCCGCTGACCGAGCCGCTTGACGGCGGCGCTCCCATTCCTATGGACAAAATGCGTCCGGTAGAAGCGATTGCCACGGGCGTAACCGAAAGGCAGTCTATTAAATCTTCATTGCAAACGGGAATACTCGCAATAGACTCAATGATTCCCATCGGCAAAGGCCAGAGGCAATTGATTATTGGTGACAGGCAAACGGGCAAAACCGCCATAGCGGTCGACGCCATGATCAACCAAAAAGGCAAGGACGTCATAAACGTATATGTCGCCGTCGGGCAAAAGGCTTCCGTTATAGCCGGCATAGTCCACACGCTTACCAAGCATGGAGTCATGGACAACACCGTAGTAGTCGCCTCGACATCCAGCGACAGCGCGCCGCTTCAATTTTTAGCTCCGTACGCGGGCTGCGCCATAGCGGAAGAGTTTATGTACGCAGGCAAAGACGTGCTTATCATCTACGACGATTTGAGCAAGCACGCCGTAGCTTACCGCGCCATGAGCTTGCTTTTAAAGCGTCCGCCCGGCCGGGAGGCTTATCCCGGCGACGTCTTTTACCTGCATTCGCGTTTGCTTGAACGCGCCGCGCGTCTTTCGGACGAACTCGGCGGAGGTTCAATAACCGCCCTGCCCATTATCGAAACACTTTCCGGCGATATTTCCGCTTACATTCCAACAAATGTAATCTCCATAACAGACGGCCAGATTTTCCTTGAAACGGAACTGTTCCATTCCGGCTTCCGTCCGGCCATAAACGTAGGCCTGTCGGTATCGCGGGTAGGAAGCTCCGCGCAGTCCAAAGCAATGAAAAAAGCAAGCTCTTCGCTTCGTATAGAGCTTGCCCAATACCGCGAGCTTCAAGTTTTTTCGCAGCTTGGATCGGATTTGGACGCCACAACACAGGCACGCCTCAACCACGGTGCGAAATTGATGGAAACATTGAAGCAAAAACAATACGCTCCAATGCCTATGGAAGAACAAGTCATCGTACTCTATTGCGCAAAGAACGGTTATTTGGCAAACGTACCAAATTTCGGGATCGACCGATTCAACCGCGGTTTATGCGCATACATTAAAGAAAATCATGCCGATATTATCAACACAATCCGTGATACGCAGGAATTTTCGGCGGAAACCGAAGAAAAATTAAGAGCGGCGGCCGATGCGTATAAAAACGCTGAGATAAAAGCATGAACAAGGACATACTCCACCGAATAAAAAGTGTCCGCCAAACCGTTCAAATAAGCAACGCTCAAAAACTGGTGGCGGCTTCGCACATCGGGAAAGCGCGGAGGCTTTTAGCGGACGCCAAGCCTTATCACGACAACGTAAGCCGTTCGATCGCGAACGTACTTTATTATTGCCCTGAACTAGAAAGCCCATACATAGACAAAACGGAACACTCACCGAAAAAAACCGGCGTTTTGGTATTATCGGCAAACAAAGGGCTTGCGGGCGGTTTTAACAGCAACATAGTACGTTTTGCCGAAGAGTCGCTTACCGAAAAACCGGCGGAATATATAATTGTCATGGGCAGGGCCGATCCCTACATGATAAAAAAAGGGTTTCCGGTAGACACGGAATACGACCAGCCGCTTGAACCGCCGAAGATGTTTACAGCGCGCGAGCTCGCAGAAAAAGTCGTATCGATGCTCGAAAGCGGCAAACTCGAAGCTTTCGACATAATCCATACAAAATACCGTTCGTCGATAAAAATGGAAGTGGTAAGACGCAGGCTTTATCCGTTGCGTCCCGTGCAGTTTACAGAAATTTTCACCTCTTACACAGGAGCCGCGGCCTGCATATTCGAGCCGAGCCCGGAAACTGTAATGTCAGCGATGATGCTCAAATATTTAAAGGGCTATATTTACGGATGCTTGGTGCATACTTGGATTTGCGAGCTTACCTCGCGTGTTACCGCGATGGACAATGCAATCAGAAACGGAAACGAAATGCTTGAAGCGCTCACGCTTACATATAACAGAGCGCGCCAAGCAGCTATTACGCAAGAAATTACGGAAATCGTGGCCGGCGCGGCCGCAATGAACGAATAAAGGCGTTCAGACGTCCGACAAAAGGAGCATAAACAATGAATTCGGAATCTGTAGGTTATATCGTCCAGGTTATCGGACCGGTTCTGGACATCCGATTTGAAACGGACGTCCTGCCGCGTCTGTATAACGCTTTATCGATCGAAACGCCTAACGGACCGGTAATAGCCGAAGTACTGCAGCATATTGGCAATAACACGGTCCGCTGTGTATCAATGAACGCCACCGACTGTTTGACGCGCGGAGCGAAAGCGATCGATACCGGTGATTCGATAAAAGTGCCGGTCGGCGAAGAAGTACTTGGGCGTGTGTTTAACGTACTGGGAGACACCGTCGACA
This sequence comes from Defluviitaleaceae bacterium, assembly GCA_009783525.1. Lineage (GTDB taxonomy): Bacteria > Bacillota > Clostridia > Lachnospirales > WQUN01 > WRDG01. Next base: position 5,064 of record WRDG01000076.1, read on the forward strand.
AACGCGGTCCTGTAAACGCAAAAGAATATTGGCCAATCCACCGCAGCCCTCCGCCTCTTGTTGAACAACGCGGCGCGATGGAAATATTGGAAACCGGAATTAAAGTAATAGACCTGATGGCGCCTTATGCAAAGGGAGGCAAAATCGGTTTGTTCGGCGGCGCGGGCGTAGGCAAAACGGTTCTTATCATGGAATTGATCCAAAACGTGGCAAAATTCCACGGCGGATATTCCGTGTTCACGGGAGTAGGCGAACGTACGCGTGAGGGCAATGACCTTTGGCTCGAAATGCAGCAGTCCGGAGTTATCGACCGTACTGCGATGGTCTACGGCCAAATGAACGAACCTCCCGGATCGCGCATGCGCGTTGCTCTTTCGGGTTTGACGATGGCGGAATATTTCCGCGATGTGCTTTCGCAAGACGTGCTTTTATTCATAGACAACATATTCCGTTTCACTCAGGCAGGCTCGGAGGTATCCGCTCTTCTCGGACGCATACCTTCGGCGGTAGGTTATCAGCCCACGCTCGCAAACGAAATGGGAACTCTGCAGGAGCGTATCACGAGTACGCACAGCGGTTCTATTACGAGCGTGCAAGCCGTGTACGTCCCCGCGGACGACCTCACCGACCCCGCTCCGGCAACAACCTTCGCCCATCTTGACGCTACAACCGTGCTTTCGCGTTCTATAGTCGAAATCGGCATTTATCCCGCCGTGGATCCGCTTGACTCGACGTCGCGCCTGCTCGAACCGGAAACCGTATCCGAAACGCATTACCGCACCGCCCGCCGTATACAGGAAGCTTTGCAGCGTTATAAAGAGCTGCAGGACATCATCGCGATACTCGGAATGGAAGAACTGTCCGACGCCGATAAAATAACCGTGCGCCGGGCGCGAAAAATACAACGCTTTATGTCGCAGCCGTTCCACGTCGCAGAAGCCTATTCGGGTTATCAGGGGCGTTACGTGCCGCTGTCCGATACGATCCGCAGTTTTCGCGAAATATTGGACGGCAAATTGGACGACGCGCCGGAAGAAGCCTTCTTCATGAAAGGCTCGATCGAAGAAGTTTACGAGCACGCCGAAAAAATCAAGAAAGAGGAGTCGTAATGGCCTCGATCAATTTGACTGTCCGTTCACCGGAAAAAGAATTTTTCAGCGGCGAAATTTCCGAAGTCATCTTTACAACGCCCGAGGGTTCCGTAGGAGTAATGTACGGGCATTCGCCCATGGTTGCTTCTGTAGAGCCGGGCGTGATGGAGATAAAAATCAACGACGAATGGAAAATTGCGGCGGTAGGTCCGGGCTTTGCCGAAATAATTTACGACACCGCGGATTTCTTTTTGGATTCGGCTGAATGGGCGGACGAAATAGATCTTGTGCGCGCGCGCGATGCGCTGGAGCGCGCCGAACACAGACTCAAAAGCGGCTTAAGCCGCATGGAGCATATGCGTTCGCAAGCAGCGATGAGCCGTGCGCTCGCAAGATTAAAAGCGGTTCAAAATATAAGCGGAAGATAAAAAAAAGGGCTGCACAGGCAGCCCTTTTTTTTGGGGAGAAAAAATGAAAAAAATATTAATCGTCGGCGGCGTCGCGGGAGGCGCGTCCGCCGCGGCAAGACTGAGAAGATTGGACGAACATTCTGAAATAATTATTTTCGAACGCGGAGAGCATGTATCGTTTGCGAACTGCGGAATACCGTATTACATAGGAGGCGTCATTAAAGACAAAGAAGATTTGCTGCTGCAAACGCCCGAAGGGTTCCGCCGCCGTTTCAATATTGACGTGCGCACATTAAGCGAAGTTTTATCAATTAACCCCGAACAAAAAAACGTCACGGTAAAAAATTTGGTTTCCGGCGAAATATATTGCGAGACATATGACAAATTAATTCTCTCTCCGGGTGCGGAACCGATCAGGCCACCCGTTTCCGGCATCGATTCACCGTACGTTTTTTCAATTCGAACAATAGCGGACGCTGCCGCGATCAAATCGCATGTTGAAAAGTTCCGTCCGAAAACCGCGGCGATTGTAGGCGGCGGTTTTATCGGCGTCGAAATGGCTGAAAATCTCAGTGCAGCGGGTTTGGACGTGCACATAATTGAACTGTCTGAACAGGTGATCGCGCCTTTGGATATAGATATGGCGTGTGACATACACAGATATTTACGTCAGCGTGGCGTTTCGCTTCATTTGAAAAACGGATTGCAAAAAATCGAAGAACAAAACGGCAGGCTTCGGCTGACGCTAACAAACGGCGCGCTTGAAGCGGATATCGCAGTATTGGCTATTGGCGTTAAACCCGAAAGCGGACTCGCAAAAGAAGCGGGCCTCGAGTTGAACAGCCGGGGCGGAATTATAACGGACAAACATATGCGGACGTCAAACCCGGATATTTATGCCGCCGGCGACGCAACGGAAGCGACCGATTTCGTTACGGGCCAGCCGGTCATGGTTCCGCTCGCGGGCCCCGCAAATAAACAGGGACGCATCGCGGCAGACAATATTTGCGGAGCCGCACTCGAATACAATGGCACTCAGGGCTCGTTCGCGATAAAAATTTTCGGCATGACCGCTGCCGCTACCGGCGTCAACGAAAAAATCGCCAAGCGATTGAACCTTGATTACGATAAAATTTTTTTATGGCTTCAAAATCATGCGGCTTATTATCCGGACGCAAAGCCAATTTCAATTAAAGTTATATTCGAAAAACAAACCGGGAAAATTCTTGGCGCGCAATTGTTCGGGTTCGGCGGCGCGGACAAACGATGCGATGTATTTGCAACAGCGATCCGCGCAGGAATGAACGCAAGCGGCCTTTCCCAATTGGAGCTGTGCTACGCTCCGCCGTATTCGTCGGCGAAAGATCCGGTGAACATGGCGGGCTTCGTAATCGAAAATATATTGGCCGGCAGGCTTGCGCAATTCCATTGGCATGACGTCGACGCCCTGCCCCGCGACGGCAGCGTAATTTTGCTCGACGTTCGGACTGCCCGCGAAACGGCTAACGGCTGCATCGGCGGTTTCATAAACATCCCGTTGGACGACCTGCGCGGCCGTATCGGAGAGCTCGACAAAACGAAGCCGGTCTACGCGCATTGCCAGATCGGTTTAAGGAGTTACATCGCCGTCAGAATTTTAATGCAAAACGGTTTTGAAGCGTACAGCCTGAGCGGAGGCTACAGGCTGTATGAGGCGATGAAAAAAAATAATTGATATGCCCGCAATTCTGAACACGGATTGCGCGAATGTTTTTTTAGAAAAAAAAATACAAAAAAAAGGCTGTGTACATGACACAGCCTTTTTATTATGCCTCCAGCTTCATATCGCCGGGTTTGATCCAATTTATTTTCCTTAAGAATTCCGAACATGCGAGCGCGAGCACGGCGGGAATTATAAAATGCACAAGTCCTATTTGGATGAACACAGACGGCTCGTAGCCCATAGCGGCGAGCGCGCCGAATTGGCCCACGAGACCCGACGTACCCATGCCCGCGCCGGACGGGATGTTTTCCATTTTAAACAGCGCGGCCGAGAGCGGGCCTGTGACCGCGCTGGCAAAAATTGCCGGTATCCAAATGCACGGGTTTTTTACGATGTTTGGTATTTGGAGCATTGATGTGCCGAGCCCCTGCGAAAGCAGACCGCTCATTTTATTTTCTCTAAAGCCCGCCGCGGCGAAGCCGATCATGTTTGCGCAGCAGCCGGCACACGCCGCGCCTGCCGCCACGCCTTCGAGGCCGAGCATAATGGCGAGGGCCGCGCTTGATATCGGCGACGTGAGCACAGCGCCCATAACCACCGAAACGATAATGCCCATCGGTATCGGCATGAGCTCCGTCGCCCAAGTGATAAAGCTTCCCGTTGTAGTCATCACCCAGCTGATGCCCGGACCGACAAGCTTGCCTGCGGCAAGGCCGAGCAGTATCGTTACGACCGGCGTGACAATGATGTCGAGCTTCGTCTCTTTTGAAACCGCTTTGCCGAACTCGGCGCCTATTACTGCGGCTATAAACGTGCCAACCGGTCCGCCCCAAGTATAACCCGCTATTCCGGTAACGGCCGAAGCGAAAATGACAAGAGGCGGCGATTTTAAACCGAAAGCGACGCCG
>WRDG01000077.1 GCA_009783525.1 Defluviitaleaceae bacterium
AAACCCACGCCGTCGATTGCAGCCGAACAGGACAGTGTCAGCCTGTCCGCAAAAAAAAATGCGCGGCTCGCCGTCGCGGGCCGCCACGACCCGTGCATCGTGCCGCGAGCCGTGCCGTGCGTCGAAGCCGCGGCCGCAATAGTTATCTGCGACGTTTTAACGGAGCCGAAGGGTTATGTTCAATAAAAAAGAAAGGCGCAAAAAAAATGGACCTCAATGAGTTTAGGATAAAAATCGACAAAATCGACGACGAGATAATCCGCCTGTTTAAAAAACGGATGGCTGTCTCGGAAGAAATAGCGTTGTATAAGCGCGAGCGCAGCCTGCCGATATTCGACCCCGCGCGCGAAAGGAAAAAACTGTACGAAGCCGAGTCGAAGGTCGAGGAAGAACACCGCGGCCACATAGCGGCGCTTTTTTCCGTTTTGTTTGAAGCGAGCCGCGCCGAGCAGGAGCGGGTGCTTAATTCCGGCGGCAAGTGAACGGCCGCTTCGGATTGCTCGGGCTGTCGCTTTCGCACAGCCATTCGCCGATGATCCACGCGGAGTTCGGCGATTATGAATATGCCCTGTACGAAAAAAAACCGGAAGAAGTAGAAGACTTTTTGCTTAACGGAAATTTTGACGGGCTTAACGTCACCGTGCCGTATAAAATCACGGCAAAACGCTGCTGCGCGGTTTTGTCCGACACGGCGCGGGCGGCGGGCAGCGTCAACACTATAATAAAAAAAGCGGACGGGACGCTCTGCGGCGACAACACGGACTGTTTCGGCTTCGGGTATCTGCTTGACAAGGCCGGCGTGCAAACGGACTGCAAAACAATAATCCTGGGCAACGGCGGCTCATGCCTTGCAATTCAAGAACTCATACGGATACGCGAAGCGATTCGCGCCGCGCGGCCGGGCAAAACAAAGATAACCGTCATTTCGCGCGGCGGCGAAAACAATTACGAAAATATTTTTCACTACTCGGACGCGGAAGTCATAATCAACACGACGCCGCTCGGGATGTACCCCAACAACGGCGTGTCGCCGCTGCCGGATCTTTCCGTGTTCGGCAACTGCCGCGCCGTTATCGACATCATTTACAACCCGCTTAGGACGGAGCTGATGCTGCTTGCGCAGCAACGCGGCATTTTATCCGCGGGCGGCCTGCCGATGCTCGTTGCGCAGGCAAAAAAATCTTCGGAACTGTTCACGAAAAAAACGCTCCCCAACGAAATGATCGACGCGGTCACCGCAAAAATTATCAACAGCGTTCAAAACATTATTTTGATAGGTATGCCGGGCTGCGGCAAATCGACGGCGGGCGCGGCGCTCGCAAAAAAAACCGGCCGCGAGTTTATCGACGCGGACGATGAAATTATTAAGGCGGCGAAAAAACCCATTGAGCAAATTTTTTACGAAGACGGCGAAGAAGCGTTCCGCAGATATGAAACCGAAGCGCTCGAAAAAATCTGCAAGCGGAGCGGTTTGATTGTCGCCACGGGCGGCGGCGCGGTAACGCGCGAAAAAAACAAGCATTTATTGAAGCAAAACGGAATGATATTTTTTTTGGACAGAGACATAAGCGAACTGCCCACAAACGGCAGGCCGCTTTCTGTCGAGCACGGCGTCGCCGCGCTTTACGAAAAACGTCTGCCGCTTTACGAAGAGTGGTGCGACGTAAAAATAAAAGCAAACGACTCGGACGGCGCGGTAAAAAAAATTTTGGCGGCGTTTTACAAATAAGGGAGCCGAAGAATTGAAAACCCGCCGCCGCCCGCTTCCAGCCGCATGACCCTGTCGCATACCTTCTCAAGCAGCGGCAGGTCGTGCGACACGAGCACGAGCGTCAGGTTCTCTTCGCGCTTCAGCTTGCTAAGTAGTGCGAGTATCATGTCGCGGGCCGCCGCATCGAGCATCGAAGTCGGCTCGTCGGCGAGGATCATCTTTGGCGAAACGGAAACGGCTCTTGCGATTGCGACGCGCTTGCGCTCGCCGCCGGAGAGCTCGTGCGGATAGCGGTCTATGTAATGCGGCGGCAGCCCGACCCGCTCCATCAAGAGCGTTATTTTTTTTGTTTCGGGGCGCTTTTTGTTTTTTAACAGCAGCCCCTCCGCCAAAATTTCGCCTACGCGCATACGCGGGCTGAGCGCGGAGCGGCCGTCCTGAAAAATTATTTGGATTTCACTTGCGGCTAAAAGGCGTCCGCAGTATTCGAGCGCGCCCGCGTCCGGCTTTTCGATTCGCCCGAGCAGCCGCAGCAGCGTCGATTTGCCCGCGCCGGACGGGCCGCAGACGCCGAGCGTCTCGCCGCGCGCTATTTCGAATGTCATGTTACGCAAGACATTTTTTACACGGCCCGCGGCCTTATAATTTTTGCACAAACCGTTTACGGAAATAACGGGGAATTTTTTATCGTTAAAAATATTTTCGGCAGTTGAATCTGTTTCTAAAAAAAAACTGCCGCTTATCATATCCGCCTGCCTTAAATTTGCCGCGGCGCCTTCCCGCGTACATTCTTGCGGATCTTTGCCGCGCATGTCCGCCAAGCCCTCCGATATTTTGCCGCCGCATAAATATAAAATGCGGTCGGCGTTTTTTTTTGCGAGCGGCAGGTCGTGCGTTACGAACAGGACGGCCATTTTGCGGCTTTGCAATATTTTTCTAAACACTCCCATAATTTCTTGCGCCAGCTCCGCGTCAAGCATGCTCGTGGGCTCGTCCGCCACGATCACGTCGGGCCGCATTGCAAGCGCGGCGGCAATCGCGGCGCGCTGGCGCATTCCGCCGCTTAAGTGCGCGGGAAAATCTTCGTAGATTTTTTCGGGCTCCGCCAAGCCCACAAGCCGCAGCAATGCTATTGCCGCGGCTTTTTTATTTTTTTCGCCTTTGGGTATGGCTTCCGTAATTTGCCTGCCCACGCGCATCGCGGGGTCGAGCGAAGTCATAGGATCCTGCAGAACCATCGAAAAGGAAATATTTTTTGGCGTTTCGCCGCATACAACGGCGTTTTTTGGGGGCAGGCCTATCAGCGTCCGGCATAGGACTGTTTTGCCCGCGCCGGATTCGCCCGCGATTGCGGCGAGCTCCCCGCAGTTTATTTTAAACGAAACGCCGCGCAAAACGCCGCGGCTTTCGCCGGCAAACTTTACGTGAAGATCGTTTACCTCAAAAAGAATCGAGCTCATTCCAATATCCACTCGTGCACGTTCCAAAAAATGCCGACGCCGTGGTGGCCGAGCGTCGTTTCCGCCGCGATCCCCTTGAGGCCGGGCTGCGCGACGTAAACCGCGTCTATATAGGCGATGAATGTATACGCCGGATCCTTCGACAAAGCCTCTTGAAATTCGCGGTAAAGCGCGAGCCGCCGCTCACGGTCCGGCGTCGAGCGCGCTTCCAGAAGCAGCCTGTCGACCTCCGCGTTTGCGTAGCCGCTGTAGTTAGCGCCCTGCCCCGTACCGAAAACCTTATATGTGTGGTCGTCCGGATCGAATGGGCTGCCCCACCCTATTAAGTATGCGTACTGGCCCGCCCAGTCCGTGCGCGAAACAATATCGACGGTGCAGTCCACGCCAATGTCCTGCAAATTTTGCGCGGCTATCCGCGCCATGTCCACCCGTACGGGGTCGGTGGCGCGCACGCTGATAGGAAAGGCGAGCCTAACCCCGTCCTTGGCGTAACAGCCGTCGCTTGCAATGCGCCAGCCGAGCTCCTCGACCGCCTCCTTGGCTCTGAGCGGATCGTAGGCATATTTTTCGATCGCGTCGTTCACGTAAGATCCCTTTTGGATAGGCGACCATGCCTCCTGTCCCCTTCCGAGCAGCACGCTCCGCACGACGGCTCCGCGGTCGATCGCAAAGCTAAGCGCCGCGGGCAGCCCGGGGTTGCTTTTCCAAAATGGGTTGTTGAAGTTGTACAGTATCCCCCTGTAGTCCGCCGTGTCCATGTCGTACACAACAAAGTCCGCGCTGTCTCTAAACTCTGCGGAATCCCTCGGCGGTATCTGCGCGAGCGTCAGTTCGCCCGCCCGCATTTGAAGCGCCCTCACGCTGTAGTCCTCAACGATTTTAAAAACGACGCGGTCTATGTTCGGCCTGCCCAAATAAAAATTGTCAAAAGCTTCCATCGTGATGCTCTGCCCCATGTCCCAATCGGCCAGCTTATACGGCCCCGCGCCCACGGGATTTCGGTTGAAATTTGAAAATGCCATGTCTTGGCCTTCAAGGAGGTGCTTTGGCAAAATCCCGACCGCGAGGTAATCGGGCAGCGCAGCGGACGGCGCGTTAAGCGCGATCACGATTGTCCTTTCGTTTGGAGTAAAAACGCTTTCGACTTCTTCAAAGTTTGATTCGTTTTCGGAACCGTTCTCCGGGTTCATTATCGATTCGATCGTGAACTTCACGTCTGCGGACGTGAGCGGCGCGCCGTCATGGAACGTGAGCCCTTCCCGCAGCACAAACGTGTATGTCAAAGACGCTTCGTCGTATTCCCAGCTTTCCGCGAGCGCGGGCACGGCATTGCTGCCGCTGTCGTGCGCGGTCAGCCCGGCGAACAGCAGCAGATTTATTTCGCCGTGCTCGTACAGCGCGGGGTTGATCGCCGTGTAGTCCCCAGAACCGTAGTACAGGGTCGCCGCGCCGCCTGCAGGCCCGGAACATGAAGCCGCCAAACAAACCGCCAGCGCCGCCGCGATTGCCGCAATTATTTTTTTCATTTGTTTTACTCCCGTCTCTCTTATGTATCAGGCGTGTTTTTTCTTCTGTAAAATTCTCCGACGTTTACTATGCAAACCAAGGTCGTCACCAAAAACGCGCCGGGTATCAGTACCACCCACCAGTCCCCGGTAAGCAGCGCGTTTTGCGAAAGCGACATGAGGCTTCCCCATGAAACAACGTTTGCGGGAAGGCCCACCCCTAAAAAACTTAGCGTCGCCTCGGCGGCAATCGCGCCGCCTATGCTGCTTATCACCATGAACATGACGGCGGGCGCGGAGTTGGGCAGCAAATGCTTCCGCATCACGTAGAAAAAACCGCCGCCCATGTGACGCGCCCACAGAACATACTCGGAGCCGCGCACCCGGAGCACTTCCGTGCGTACCATCTTCGCAACGTTCATCCACGACGTGAGTCCGATCGCCGCTGCTACGGACGCCGCGCCCGGGCTGCCTATGGCCGCCTGGATAGTTACCACGTACAGTATCGGCGGTATGGCGAGCAGCAATTCCGCGAGCCTCATCATCAGCGAATCCGCAGTTTCGCCCGCAAGCCCCGCCGCCGTCCCGTATACGAACGCCACGGCCGCAGACAATGCCGCCGCAAAAATTCCGATGAACAGCGAAGACCTGCCTCCCGAAAAAATCATTGCGAACAGGTCGCGCCCAAGCGGGTCGGTGCCGAACAGATGACTTGCCGACGGCGGAAGGCTTGCCGCTTCAAAGTCCATACGCGGCGCGCCGCCCGCAAACAGCGGCGAGAACAGGCACATCAATGCGATCGCGAACAGCGCTCCCGCCGAAACGTACGGAAATTTTTTGCCCGCCGCCTTCATTTTTTTCCTTTCGCTTCACGCATAAATGCTGCGCGTAAAAAATTTTCGGCCTTGATTTTTTTTTCGTGCCTCATCGCGGGGTCGAGCGCCGCGGAAATTTCCTGCCCGGCGATTCCCGCCGCCATTACGAAAAATCCGGTCAGCATCGTCACGGTCAAAAGCGAGTTGTAGTCCTTGTGCCTCGCGGACATGAACGCGAGCGTGCCAAGCCCTGGGTAGCCGAACACGAGCTCCGCCGCATACGCGCCGGATATGATGTGCGGCACGGACACGGCCATGATAGTGACAAGCGCGGGCAGGCAGTTGCGGAGGCAGTGGCGGTAAAGTATCCGCGTAACCGAAAGCCGTTTAATTTTTAAAAACAACACATAATCTTTGCGGAGCTCGTCGATCAACTTATTGCGCAGAATATATGCGTAGTACCAAACATGCGAAAACGCGAGCGTGAACACCGGCAGCACAAGATGCTTTACGCGGCTTGCGGCGTCTCCGCTTTTGCCTATCTCGTACGCGCCGCCTGTCGGCAAAATTTTTAAGTTGACCGCGAAGACGAGTATGCACATGAGCGCGACAAAAAAAGTGGGAATCGCGCTGCTAACCGTGCCCGCTTTGCAAACGGCGGCATCCGCCAAGCTCCCCTCGCGCCGCGCGCAAAAGACCGCGAGCAGCACGGACAGCGCGAACGTCAAAACATACGCGGTTCCGCCGAGCAGCAGTGTGTTGAGCCACAGATTTGATATGACTTCGCCGACCGGACGCTTGTAAATAAACGAGATCCCGAAGTCGCCCCTAAGCGCGCTACCAAGCCACGCGAAATATTGCCCCGCCGCGGAGCCGCCGAGCTGCAGCCGCCGCGCGGCGGCCTCGATTTGATGCGGCGCCATGCGGTCGAGCGCGTCGCCGTAGTACGCATAAAGCGGGTCGCCGGGCGCAAGCCTCGACAACGCGAACACGGCGACGGACAAGGCGAACATAAAGCATGCGAGTTGCAATATTTTAAAAAGATAATGCAAAGCGCTTGAGCGGATTTAAAAGACCCTTTCAAAAAAAATAAAGGCCAACCCGCCGTTCTCGGCGTAGATTGACCTTCATGGTTTCAAATTTTTTTTTGCAAGCGGTGATAACCGCCTTCATGGCGGGCTGTTCTTCGCGGAATTATTTTCCGCCGCGTAATATAGCAAACTTACAGCGACAGTTCAAGCTTCATTTTTTCTATCGCCTCGTCAATTTTTTCGCCGAGTCCGTTTTCCTTTACGCCCACCAAAAATAAATTGCACTTGTTCACGGGTATCAACAGTTTAAGCCCGCCGCTGCTTGCGACGGCGCACGCCGCAGCACAGGTAATTTCGCCGAACATCGAGTTTGCCGCGACTATTCCGTTCGCGCCGATAATGCAGTCCGCATCTCTCGCGTTCACTATTATCGCGTTTTCGCCTGTGGCCGCGTCGTCTGCGCCCGCCCTAAGCATAGCCATCGTAGCGGCGGAATTGGTCCCTATCGCAATCACGCGCACGGAAAGCCCCGCCTTATTTATTTTTTCGATAACCGCCTTGCCGAGCCCGCCGCCCTGCCCGTCCACAACCATCACGGTTTTTTTTGCGCTCAAGTTATTGTTTAACACTCCTAATATTTATTTATTGTATAAAACTTACCGTTAAAAATTTAACAGTTTCCATTACGGTAAACGACTGACAATTTCCGTTGTCTTTAAGCTCACTTCAATCACCGAAAGCAAAAGATCGAGCATGTAGGCGGGCTTGCCAGCTTCCTTTACGTACAGGTTGGGGTCGTTTGTTATGCCGCTGTCCTTGTCGGTTTTTATTTGGTACCTGTCCATAATCCATTCGATTGCGGGCTTGCCGTTTACGATGTATTCGTATGCGTTTGCAGGGATGTTTTCTATTTTAATGTGTTCGTTGTAAATGATTGTGTCTTTGCGCCCCTTTGCCGCAAATTTCATTTTTTGCACCCGCAGGTTTTCTGTGCTGCCGGTTACGGTCACGCTGTCCGGCGGCGGCAGGCTTTCGTAGTTGAGGTGCAGGTCCGCAAGTTTTCTGCCCGCTTTAGAAAACGACCAAAAATGCGCGGGGATGTCCTGCAGCGGGATGCGCGGCAAAGATTTTTTCAAGTCGCTTGCAAAGGCGGCGCGGTAACCCTTGCTGTGCAAAAATCCGTAGACGTAAAAGAATATGTCCTCTTTGCTTACCGCGTTTCCGTACAGGCCACGCGCCTCTTTAAATATAAAGTCACTTATGCCGTCGCGCTTTATGTACTCCGGCTCAGCGTCCGTGTTTTGCAAATTGATCTGCTGTTCCATTGCGGCGTTTTTGCCGGCCTTTGCCTTTGCCTCGTAATAATGCAGGGGGAAGCATTGGGTTCCTGCTTCCATGCAATTTAAATCAACAAACATATTAGCCATAAGGACTGTATGATCTTTTTTACTTCCCACGCCGCTTACGCATATCACCAAATTGCCCGTGTCCGGCCTTGGGAAGAATTTATCGAATTGGCCGCGCCGGTGTATCAATTTTTGCCCGTAATATATGTTTTGCTTTTGAAACGGCCTGTATAATGCCTGCGCTTTTTTTTCGTTTTCGTAAAGCAGTTCCTTTTTTTGCTTCAACTCATCTAACAACATTCCCGTCCAGCTTATTTCTTTTTTATTGTAGTCGATGGCTGCCTTGCTTAGCTGCCCGTTATAAAAATTTACCGTTCGCTTTATGTTTTCTTCTAAATTTTCCTTTGAAAAGTTATAGACCCAAGCGTCGCGTGCCGTTGCAAAACCCCTCGAATGCACCACAAACACGCTTTTCGTTTTTGCGTCGAACTTGTCCTTGCCCGCCAGCGGCACATAACTTTGAAAAGTATCGTCCCGTGTGCTTATCCAGTCGCCGTGTTTGTTGGGCGCAATTTTTTCCAATTGCATTGCCGGGTCGCAAAAGCCCTTGAAGCTTTTGATTGTTTCCAATTTTTCTTCCCGCTTCAGGTAGTCGCCTATGTTACGGTAAAATATTTCCGCCTTGCCATTGTGCGCGGCGCGTTTGACAAGCAGGGTGATTGCCACCGGCGTGCGGGAGCCGCCGCCGAAAATCTTGCCGCCTTCCCTTCTGCTTAGCTCGCCGCTTGTGCGCTGGTCCCCGCGCAAATTGAACACATAAATTTTTGCAAACTCGCCTTCGATTGTTTTCCTAAACCCCGCCGCGGCGTTTCCGTCCAGCCAGCCGCCGTTGCTTACGTAGCATATTATTCCGTCGCCGCCCTTCAGCCTGTCGGTCGCAAAGCGGAAGGCGCGTATATAGCTGTCGTACATGGCGTTGCAGTTTTGCGCGCCGGACAGCTTCACATATGTGTCCCTTACGGCTTCGTCCAAGTTTTTATATTTTCTGTTTTTTGCGTCGTCGTTGGCGGACTTCTGCCCGGCGGAATAGGGCGGATTGCCGAAAATGACCGTAATGGGCGCGGCGTTTTGGCGGCGCACCCTGTCCGTGTTTTCGTCGAGCATCTCTATCTGGTCGCTTTTTTGCGGGTTGGCCTCCCACGCCTGAAA
>WRDG01000078.1 GCA_009783525.1 Defluviitaleaceae bacterium
ATTCGCGGGTTACTACATTAATAGGCTTGGTGATGTCAAACCCTCCGGAACATCCTGTCAAAATTGTTCCGGCAATGATCGCGGACAGTAAGGCCGCTAAAAACTTTTTCAAAACAAAAACTCTCCCTTGAATTATTTTCAGGGGAGAGTCTACGTCACGAATGTAAATTTATTTGGGTTTGAATGTAAAGATTGTGTAAAGTTTAAAATTGATATGACTTTACGTTTGCTTAAAGCAAATTTTTACGCATTATTTTTTGCCGCTCTTACGCTTCGTCGACCAACTCTTTCATTGAGTATAGGCCCGGCGGTTTGTTTTTTATAAACTCCGCCGCCCTTAACGCCCCCGCAGCGAATACTTCCCTCGACAGCGCGCAGTGCTTGAGCTCGATTATTTCGTCCGCTCCGGCAAAAATCACCGAGTGTTCGCCCACAATCGTGCCGCCGCGCAAAGCGTGGATGCCAATTTCATTTTTGCCGCGCTTTTGCTTTTTGCACGACCTGTCAAAAACATTTTGCAAATTTCCGTCCGCCGCGGCGTTTACTTTTTGCGCGAGCATGAGTGCGGTTCCGCTTGGCGCGTCGATTTTTTGGTTGTGGTGCTTTTCGATTATTTCGACATCGAAGCCCGCGCCGTACAGCAGCCGAGCCGCTTTTTCGGCTAAGCCGGCAAGCAGGCTGACTCCTACCGACATGTTTGCGGATTTAAACACCGCAATTTTTTTTGCCGCCTCTTTAACAGTTTCTTCTTGATAAACGTCCAAACCTGTCGTGCAAATGACAAGCGGCGTCAAATTTTTCAAACCGAAGCCGATCACCGAATCAAGCGCCGAAACTCCGGAAAAGTCTACAACCGCGTCGGCTTTTAATAAATCTCCCGGCACTTCCGCCATCGAATTAAAAACAGGAAATGAAAAATGCTCGTCGGTTTTTCCATAGTCCATACCCGCAACGATATTTACGTTTTCGCCGCGCTTTGCCAATTTGCCGACCGCGAGCCCCATTTGGCCGTAAGCGCCGCTTAAAATTATTTTAGTCATGCAATGAGCCCGTACGCTTGCATTTGCTTTTGCAGCTCGCGGCAGCAATCGTCGTCTATGTTCGTGAGCGGCAAGCGGCATTTGCCCGCTTTAAAACCCATCAAGTTTAACGCCGCTTTGACCGGCATCGGGTTTATGTCTGCAAAAAGCGCGCGTATCAGCGGAAGCATTTCGATCTGCACCTTTGCGCTTCCTTTTGCGTCGCCGTCCAAAAACATTTTGACCATGTCGTGAACCCGGCGCGGCGCGATGTTTGCCACGGTAGAAATAACACCCAAGCCGCCGACCGAAAGCATCGGCACGATTATTTCGTCGCAGCCGGAATAAACGGCAAGCGCGTCGCCGCAAAGCAAAGCGATTTCTGTTGCCTGCACGAAATCGTAGCTCGCTTCTTTTACCGCCACAATATTGTCAATTTCAGAAAGCGTCTTCATTGTTTGCGGCTTGATGTTCATTCCGGTTCTGCCCGGTATGTTGTAAAGCACAATCGGAATTTTTACGGCTGAAGCAACAGCGGAAAAATGCTCGACCAAACCTTTTTGCGACGTCTTGTTATAGTAAGGAGTAACAAGCATACAGGCGTCCGCTCCCGCATTTTCAAGCTCCCTGCACAATTCTGCGGCGTGTCGCGTGTCGTTGCTGCCCGCTCCCGCTATCACCGGTATTTTTTTTCCGGGCGGCGACGCCTCTTTGGTATAGTCCACAGCCGCTCTTACGACTGCGGTATGCTCTTCGTCAGACAATGTGGACGCTTCGCCCGTTGTCCCGCAAGAAACAATCGCGTCTATCCCGTTGTCGATTTGAAACTTTATCAAACGTCTGTATTCGTCGTAATTAACTTCTCCCGCCTCGTTAAAAGGCGTAATGAGCGCAACTCCCGCGCCCGTAAACAATGCCATAATTTTTTTCTCCTTTCTGCCTTTCCGTTAAAACAGCAAGCCGCCGAAAAGCATCCCAAGCTGCGGAGATTCCATAATGCTGCCGAACGCCTCAAGCAGATCAAACTCATTTAACGAAGTAAGCGGAACAGTCTTGCCTTCGAATATTATCTGACCGTCGTCCGGCTGTATCGAATACCGGACCGAAAAATCCGCGTCTATTTTTAAGTCCGGTGTGTCAACATAAATTTGCAAATTTTTTATGTCGGCTTCTATCAGCATTTCGGCCGCGTCGATTATAAGTATTCCATCCGCGGAAAATTTATACACACTTTCGTTGCCGTCAAATTCAAACGAGCATTTTAAACCGCCTGTTTCGTTTTTATCCCACGAAAAATCCCAGTTTATATATACGGTCCCGTCGCCGGTGTCCGCGGATATTTTCGTTGAAACGTTTGCTGCGTTAGTATTGCTCAATTCTGACTCCGACGAAATTTTTGCCGAATAGATTTTATCTCCGTACGTTAATCCGATCATAATCTCGGTTTCGCTGAGCCGAATTTTATTTCCGTTAAAGCATGCAACAATCATTACCCGCAGCTCTTCGCCGTCTTTTTCCGTTTCGATCCCTATATCAAGCTGGGCGATCTTGCCGCCGCTTATGTATACGAGCAATGAAACGGACGCATCGATTTCTTCGTGCTCTTCAAAAAAACTTTTGAGCAGATTGTTTAGCGCGTCTTTTGAAAACGTAACGGAGTATAAATCCGAATTGGGCTCGTTTTTATTCATATGAGCCTGTTTTTTTCCTTCGTACACGATTTCGGCTTCGTTATAAAAATTTTCGGCCGCTTGCTTGTATTCGGTAAAATCCGGCAGCTCCAAGTCGGTCATAAAAAGCGCAGCCTCGTAAATTTTGTAAATAAATTCGTCTTCATAATGCGAACCGATTATCCCCAAATAATCTGCGCCGATAGAAGCGTCCCATTCCGTCACAATCTGTTTCGGATCTGCCGTAATGCTGTAGTCGAGTATCTGAGGAACGGTAACCGCCAAATAATCCGGCCGCGCAAAAATATTCAAGTCGACCAGGCTTGTCACCGCCATGCGCAGAGTAAGCCGCGTATCGAGCAGCCGGGCGGGTGTGTCTTTATACGTAACGCTGCGGAGCGTCATGACTTCGGCCATCGTAAGAATCATCGGATCTATTTCGAAAACATTTTGCTCGATTTTATTAATGTTTAACGAAACATCCTGCCGCCATTTTCCGTTTAACAAACCGAGCAGATCGATCGGTTCGCTTTTGTTTATTTCACCGAACGTTTTTTTAAACGCGGACGCGATGTAACGTTTCGGGTCGGACCGTTTCAAGATCGGCCCGGAAAAAACGGCGGCCGCGCAAACCAGCACGGCAAGCGCAATCCCTCCGATGACCGCGAAACGCATTATGTTTTGTTTTTTGCCCGGCAGTTCGTCCATATTTAAATCACTCCGTTATTTTTTATGTTCTGTTTACCAAAAACATTTGTACAAATATTATGCATGTAATATAGTTAAGACATGCATGCATGTCAATCGGACGAAAAAAAAACGAACGCTCGCGCAATTAATTTACCGGCAGACGCAGAACTGATTATCGGCGAGCTTGCCGCGCACGGTTTTGACGCGTACGCCGTAGGCGGCTGCGTCAGGGACATGCTGCTCGGAACCGAGCCGAAGGATTGGGACATTACAACGTCGGCGGAACCGCATGATGTCAAACGGATTTTTAAACGCTCCATTGATACCGGCATCAAGCACGGAACCGTAACCGTGCTTATCGGCCGCAGGCCGTACGAAGTTACGACGTTCCGCATAGACGGCGAATACAAGGACGGCCGCCGGCCCTCCGAGGTAAAATTTTCAACAGATATTAAAGAAGATCTCGCAAGGCGCGACTTCACCATGAATGCGATCGCATATAAAAAAGATACCGGATTTGTCGATCCGTTCGGAGGAGTAAACGATATACGGGCCCGAATAATACGCTGCGTGGGGGACGCGTCTCGCCGTTTCAATGAAGACGCGCTCAGGATGCTTCGGCTTTTCCGTTTTGCCGCGCAGTTAAATTTTAAAATAGACATCGAAACATATTCGGCGGCAAAAAAAAATGCAGGCAAGCTTACAGACATAAGCGCGGAGCGTATTCGCGAAGAACTCACCAAGCTTCTTCACAGCGGCCACACCGAAATATTGCCGCAATTGTCAGATGCGGGACTGTGGTTGTACGAGCCGGATCTGTACGCGGCGGCAAAAATGCTTCCCAATTGCAAAAAAAATACGGCCATGCTGTACGCCGTTTTAACTGCGGACGGCGGCGAACAAGCCGCAAAAAAATTTATGCGCGGTTTATGCTTCGACAACAAGACACTGAACGAAACTGCGCAGTACGTAAAATATTTGCATGCGCCCGTCCCCGCTGGCCGTTACGAATTAAAAAAAATGCTTCAAAATATTCCGCCTCCGTATTTTCAAAATTTGATCGAGCTTAAAAATATTTTTTACCGCGACGCGCAAAGCGTCAGCGAAGCGGAACATGCTCTCGCCACGTGCGGCGAAATTGTGCAAAATAATGAATGTTATTTATTGAGAGACCTCGCGATTGACGGAAGCGACCTTATCGGGCTCGGTTATCCGCCAGGAAAAAAAGTTGGAGAGACGCTTCGGACATTGTTGGAAGCCGTTATAAAAAACCCCTGCGCAAACGACAGAGAGTCATTGATAAAATTGCTGCAATAATTTATCTCGCGTAATTTTCGGTTCCCAATTATGAACGGAGTGATTTGTTTGTTCGAAATGCAAAAAACTGTAGTAGAAAGCTTCGGTGTGCAGGCAAAAAAAATCACCAAAGAAAAAACATACTATATAGTTGAAACATCGGAGGGCATGCGAGTCCTTCGCGTGATGCAGGAAGGCGCGCCCCGTATTTTATTTCAGCACGCTCTAAAGGAATTTGCCGCGGGCAACGGATTTACAAAAACCGACAGATTTTTCCCGTCGCTCAGCGGCGAGCCGTATACGGCGGCAAACGGTGAAATATATGTGCTTACGGAATATATCGAAGGACGCGAGGCGAACTTCGAAACGGATTTGCTGCAAGCCGCGGAAGCTCTGGCTCACTGGCACAACTGCACATGCGGCGTAACAGTTCCGGACGATGCCGCCGATATAACCCCGCCTGTTTTTATTGACGAAATTAACAAACAAATTTCTCAAATAAACCAAATCAAAAAAAAGGTTCGCGCACAGGCGCGGCTTTCTGATTTCGACGTGATGTTCATCAAGCATGCGGATGCTTACGCCGCACAAATATCCGAAGCTTCAGAAAAACTCGGCAAATTAAACTACACGGCGCTGCAACGGCAGGCACAGGAAAATAATTTTATTTGCCACAACTCGCTTAAAGAAGAAACCGTTTGCATAAACGGTACCGACGTATATATAACCCAGTACAACGAAGCCGCGCGCGGCGTACCGCTTAACGACCTTTGCAGCTTGATACGCCGTTACGCGAGACTGTCCGCGGACGCGAGGGTTTCTGTCGCGGACGTTATGGAAGTTTATAATAAACGCAGGACAATATCCGAGTCGGACGCCGAAATTATTTATTCGATGCTGATGTATCCCGCCGCTTTTATCAAAACGGTCACGCAGTACTACAGCAAAAAAAGAACATGGACGCCGGTCGCTTTACTAAACCGGATGCAGTCGGTAATTTCGGGAAAAGAACGTTACGATGCATACATAGAAAAAAAATAAAACACACGAGGCGATTTAATGGCGATACCAGACAAAAATAAAAAAAGCCGCAAAAAATTAAGCACGAGCCATGCGGCTTTTTATATTGTAACCCTCCTGGCCGGCATAGTGGTCTGCATCGTTTTGTTCATCGTCACATATCAAACGATGTCCGAAAACAATCCCGTGACTACCGGAACCGTCAGGCCGACCAACTCGCCCGTGATCTCAACGCTGCGCGACCTCGACGATGCGATGGGCGTGATCGTAAAAACAGACGCGGCGGCCGGCGCCGTCACTTTAATGGATTTGGAAAGCGGCCGCGAAACTTCGTACATTTTGCTCGATACGACCGAAATGACAAGCAGATGGGGCACACTGATGAGTTTCGCGGAATTTGAGCGAGGACTTATCGTCGAAATAAAATTTGAAAAAAGCACTATGGAATTGATATCGCTGTCCGTCAGCGCGCAGGCATGGGAGCATCAGTTTATTCGAAACGTGACGGTAAACACAGAAAGCGGAACGCTGTCCTTCGGCAACAACACTTACCGGTACACAAATTCGACAATCGTGCTGTACAACGGGCAGCCTTACGGAATCGGGCTTATCGGCCCGCTCGACACGCTTTCGATTGTCGGCTTTAGGGACACCGCATGGCGCGTTACGTTAGAAAGCAGCTTCGGATATATTCAAGTAAACAATTGCGACTTGGTCATCAACGGAACGCTTGCCGCGGGTTCATCGGTTTTTAAAACGCTTGTCGAAGCGGAACCGATACCGATGGCCGAGGGTTTGCATAAAATTATTATCGAAGGCAACAACATAAACCCGTACATCGCGGACGTTTTTGTCCGGCAGGGCGAAACATCACACATAAATCTTGCCGATGTCGAGTACCGCTTGGCCGCGCTGTACGTAGCCGTGAACGAGCCGGGCAGCGCCGTTGTTATCGACGGCGTCGCCCAATCGGGCAGCGGCCCGTATATGGTCGAATTCGGCGACCGCACGGTCAGAGTCGAAGCGCCGGGCTTTATCCCAGCCGAACAAAAAATAAACGTGCAAAAACCGCGCGTCGACTTGTCGTTTAACCTGCAGCCCGAAGAAAAAAGCGGGTTTATGACAATCAACACGCGGCCGGCCGGCGCGGAAATATATTTCAACAACACGTTTATGGGTTATTCGCCGCTGACCCGGTTTGTCGTGTACGGGAACTTTAATGTAATCGCACGCATGCCGGGCTATACGGATACTCAAATCAACGTTGACGTGAACGAAAACGCAAACATTTTTTTAATGATATTGGTGCAGGATACCGGCGACGGGTTCGGTCCGCTGCCGCCGCCGGACGACGGGCTCGAGCCGCTTGATTGATTTACTTATTAAAAATGTCAAAAACTTTTAAAGCCGGCCGTCAATAAAAATTTTTTCAGGCTCTCGCGTCCCGAAGAATCATCTTTAAAAACTCCGCAGTCACGCAGTACATCGGCGAAAACCGCGCCTGTTTCGTCGCGAACTATTTGTTCCGACGTTTCCGGCGCGTTTTTATTTCCGTACCGCGACAATAATTCCGCCGCCCATTCAGCATGACTTCCGTCACCGCCGTCATAATCTTTTCCCGACAATGCGCGTGAAATTTCCGCGAGCTCCGTTTTCAACCGGCCCGGAAGAATGGCGAGCCCCATAACTTCAATCAAACCTATGTTTTCTTTTTTTATGTGGTGCCGTTCCGTATGGGGATGAAACAATCCGTACGGGTGCTCGTCTGTTGCGCGGTTGTTGCGCAGCACAAGATCCATTTCCATTTTTCCCGACCTGTTGTGCCGCACAATCGGCGTTATTGTATTGTGCGGCGTATCGCCGCTTTGCGGTGACACGCCGGCTTTTTCGTCTGCATAAACGCGCCACATGCCCAATATTTTTTCCGCGGCGTCCGCAAGCTGTTCGCATGAACCTTCGCCGCCGTCTTCCGCTTCGAGCCTTATTACCGTAAGCGGCCATTTTACCGCGCAGGCTTTTATCGATTTGAACTGACTGTTTTCGAACCGTGCGTACGGCACGGCCCTGTTCATCGGAAAATCGCACCGGCCTCCTTGAAAATGATCGTGGGATAAAATGGATCCGCCCACTACGGGCAGATCCGCGTTCGATCCTATAAAATAATGCGGCAGAAAATTTGCGAACTGCAATAGCTTTACAAACGTATCCCTGTTTATTTTCATGGGCACATGCTTTTCGTTCAACACGATGCAGTGTTCGTCGTAGTACAGGTACGGCGAAAATTGAAAGTACCATCTTTCGCCGCCGAGCGTGAGCGGGATAACGCGCAGGTTTTGCCTCGCGGGGTGCGAGTGCGTCCCCGCGAAGCCGACATTTTCCGTGCATAAAAGGCATTTTGGATATTCGGATTGCTTGGCGTTTTTTGCCAGCGCTATTTTACGCGGGTCTTTTTCCGGTTTCGCGAGGTTAATCGTAATGTCCAACTCGCCGTATTCAGTTTGCGCGCGCCAAAAAAGATTTTTTCTTATGCGGTCGACCTGTATGTAATTGGCGGCCCGGCACAGCTTGTAAAATTCGTCCGATGCGAGCGCCGGAGAAACGCTGTAATCTTCATAAAATTTTTTGCTTATTTCCGACGGCCGCGGCATGAGCATACCCATCGCGGCGGCTTCGAGCATATCCGTTTCCGTTGTTGTTTTCGCGCCGGCAAATAAATCGGCCAGTATACTTGAAACCGTTTCGTTTTTTGCGCGGGCGTCAGGGATACTAAATATCGTTTGATCTACTTCCGACGGCGGGATTTTTATGAGACCATACAGCAAATTCCGCGAATATGCGGCGTCGTCATGCTGCAATAAACCTTTGTTAAGCGCATATTGCAAAAGCGCCTCCACAGCCGCTTTTTTTTCCGCTGTTTGCAATTTTTCTTCGTTCATGAACCGTAACCGCCCGGATTAGCCCGATGCCATTCCCACGCCGTACCTATCAGCGACTCGAGGTTGGTTCTTGACGGGTTCCACAGCAGCTCGCTTTTTATTTTTTCCGACGAAGCGATTAACACGGGCGGGTCGCCCGGCCTCCTCGGCGAAATTTTTACGGGTATGTCGATGCCCGTGATCCTCACCGCGGCATCCAATATCTCTTTATTGGAAAAACCCGTTCCGCTGCCGAGGTTGTACACCGCGCTGTTTTCGCCGCGCATTAATTTTTCGAGAGACAGGATATGCGCGTCCGCAAGATCGTCCACGTGGATGTAGTCGCGCACGCATGTGCCGTCCTTAGTGTCGTAGTCGTTGCCCATTAATTCGAAAACGGCGTTAATTTTTAAAGCGGTTTTTAAAATATTCGGTATCAAA
>WRDG01000079.1 GCA_009783525.1 Defluviitaleaceae bacterium
CGTTTCGGATTATGTCCTTGCTTTTTACATACAGCTTCGCGGTTGACGAAACGCCGAGTTTTTTTCGCTGCCCGACAGTATATCTGATAACGCCGCCGTGCATACCGAGAATATTTTTTTCTGTATCAATAAAAAATCCGGGCCGGGAATGTCTGCCGGTTAATGTTTCTATGTATGAAGCATAATCTCCGTCCGGAACGAAACAGATATCTTGACTGTCCGTTTTATTTGCGATCGTCAGGCCGCAGGTTACCGCGAGGCTGCGCACTTCGGCTTTGGACATACTGCCGACCGGAAGCAATAATCGGTTAACGACATCTTGTTGAAGCGAATGCAAAACATAGCTTTGGTCTTTTGATTCGTCTTTTGCTTTTAACAGCATGCGCCTCGACGACTGCGCGTCATGCACTGTGCGCGCGTAGTGGCCGGTAGCAATGTGTTGGATTCCTTTTTTTTCTGCATATGCGGCCAAAGCGGCAAACTTGATTTCACGGTTGCATATTACGCACGGGTTTGGCGTCGATCCTTCCAAATATTTTTTTGCAAACGGTATGACAACCGTATCATTGAAAAACTTCCTGACGTCGATTGTTTCATGTTCGATGCCGAGTTTTTTTGCAACGGCTTTTGCGTCCGCAAGCTCGCGCGCGAAACGTTCGTCGTTTGAAATCATGCGCATAGTCACACCTATGCAGTTGTAACCCGACTGTTTTAACAGCAATGCGGCAGCCGCGCTGTCAACTCCTCCGCTTAAAGCGATCACTGCATTCATTTTATCAATTCTCCCGATTACGGCAAAAAAAATGGGCGCGGATCAAAATGATCCGCACCCTTATTATCATTAAACTTTAAAATATGAAACCATTTGCTTAAGCAACTCGGCCTGCGAATTTAACTCTTCCGCGGCGGCGGCGGATTCTTCCGATGTAGACGAATTTGTTTGGACAACCTGGGAAATTTGCGACAAACCAATGCTGACTTGCGATATCGCTTCGCTTTGATTTTTTGAAGCATCGGCGATCGTTTTAATAATATTTGAAATTTGCGTAACATTTTCGACGATGGTGTTAAGCGATTCCGCCGTGTTTTCCGCTATGCGCATTCCTTCTTGCACGCGGTTGTTGGACTCTTCTATCCGCATTGCCGAATCGTCTGCCGAACCTTGGCTTTTGTTTGCCAGGTCACGCACTTCGCCTGCAACGACAGCAAAACCGCGTCCGTGATCGCCAACCCGCGCTGCCTCTACCGATGCGTTTAAGGCAAGCAGATTTGTTTGGAAGGCTATATCGGAAATAATTTTTATGATTTTGGAAATGTTGCTTGACGAATCTTTTATTCCGTTCATCGCATCAAGCATACTGCGCATTTCGTCGTTTCCGGCTATAGCGTTTTTAGTTGACCGTTCCGATAATGCGTCGGCGGTTGCGGCGTTTTCAGCATTTTGGATAGTTTGATTATTAATTGTTTCAACCGAAGCTGAAAGTTCTTCAAGTGAGCTCGCCTGTTCCGAAGCGCCTTCCGCCAATTGCATTGCTGAAGCCGAAATTTGCTTTGCTCCTGCAAGAACCTGTTCGGATGCGGATGAAATTTCCGACATGGTTTTGTTTAACGAGTCCGCGATGGAATTTATCGAGCTTTTTATTGCGTTAAAATTGCCTATGTATTCGCGGCTGATCGAAACCCTCAAGTCGCCGTCCGCTATTGCGGCCAATGTTTCGGTTATTTCATTTATGTAACCGTCTATGGAGGTAACGGTATTGTTCATTCCTATTTTCATATCGGCGAAATCGCCCTTATATGTACCGGTTACCTGTGTGTTAAATTCGCCGATGGAAATGTGGCGCAAAACGTCTTTAACTTCGGCAATGGGATTTATTACCGAATCCAAAACATCGTTAAGGCCGACCATTATCATTTGCCAATCGCCGGAATATTTGTCCGCGTTTGCTCTAAACGATAAATTACCGTCGGTTCCGGCTTTAGCTACGACATTTATTTCTTTGATTATCTCCTCTATGGTTGTGCGGAATTTGGCGACTTGGTCGTTGGCCACACGCTTATCGCCTTTATACGGCTGCAGACGCGCCGTAAAATCGCCGGCGGCAAATTTTGTAAGAGTGTTTAATATGTCTTTAATCATTGATACATATGATTGAATCATTTCGTTTACGCCGGTTGCGACTTCTTTATAAGCGCCGGCATAAAGGTTTTCGTCGATACGGTCGTTTATTTGGCCGTCTTCATGGTTGGCGTGAAGTTTTTCAATGTCGGTTATCATAGTGTTGACGTTTTTAACGACCATTGAAAAACTTTTAGCAAGGGTTCCGATTTCGTCGGTTGACGATGTGTCGATGTTGACGTTGAGCGTCCCTTTGGCAACGTTTTCTGCCACGTCAGCAAGTCTTTTGATGGGTTTTGAAATAATCGAGGATATAAAGAACGCCAACGTGAGAGACAGCAATACAATTATTATTGCAATTACCGTTACGAGCAATGTTGTCGCGTCTGCCGATTTTTTTGCGCTTTCCGACCATTCTTCGGCAGATTTTTCGGCGATATTCCTGAGTTCTTCGATTTTACTCATCATTTCGTTCATGGAATTAACGCTGTCAAGAAGATAACCGATGGTTTTATCATGGTCGCCTTCGCGAGCGGAAATGCTGACCGGGACAACACACTGGCTCATGTAATTTGCGAGACTTGTTTTTATGTCGTTTATATGCCGCAACATGTAATTTTTATTTTCATTCGCTTCCCGCAAATCGTTATTTAAATTATTGACAAACTCTTGAATGTAATCGTTGCAATCAGCAAATTCAATACCCGACAAACGTATATAATTTTCGATTATTGCCGGCTCGTTTCCGTCTGCGAGTGCGGACATTGCCGCAGCGCTGAAACGCAGGCTGATCGCGGCTTTTTGCAAATGCAGGATGATAATTTCTCGCTCGTTCGGATAACTGATTACGTAATCGTATTTGTCATCCACATCGATAATATTGACGACGGAAACAACAGCCAATCCGATCACCAACATAATAACGAGACCAAAACCGACGATCATTTTGACGCTCATCTTCAGATTGCCGAACCAACCCATATTGCATCCCCTTTAGATTTTAATTTTTTGTAAAAAAATAATAAGCGAATCATTTTTTTTTGTCAACGCAACTCTTAATAAGCGCGTCCCCAAACAACCATGTGATTTGCTTTTTTGCCGCAGCAAAAACAATCGCCGTTTGGTTCGGAATCGAACGGGATACAACGCGATGTGGCGGAAGCTTTTTCTTTGACTTCTTCTTCACAGGCTTCGCTGCCGCACCATGATGCGTAAACAAATCCGAGTTTGGAATCGAGAGATTCGTTTAACTCGCCGAGCGTCTTGGCCGACGATGTTCGTTCATTTTGCTTTTGCAAAGCTTTATCAAACATTTGCTTTTGCATGTTGTTTAATAAATCTGTCAATGCGTTTTCCGCGCCTTCAAGCGGTATTTCCTTTTTTTCGCCCGAGTCGCGTCTCGCCATTATCACTCGGCCTTTTTCAATATCTTTCGGACCTATTTCAATGCGGACCGGCACGCCCTTCATTTCGTTTTCGGAAAATTTCCAGCCCGCCGATTTGTCGGTCATGTCTGTTTTGCATCTGAATTTAATTTTTAGTCTGTCATATAATCCTAAAGCCGCGTCCGTCACTCCGGTTTTATGTTGCGCCACGGGTATAACCACTGTTTGAACTGGTGCGGCATTCGGCGGCAGCACGAGTCCGTTGTTGTCGCCGTGGGTCATGATAAGCCCGCCTATAAGCCGTGTGGTAACTCCCCACGACGTTTGGTGGACGTGGCGCAGTTTATTGTCGCGGTCCGTGTATTGAATGCTGAACACTTGCGCGAACCTGTCGCCGAAATAATGCGAGGTTCCGGCCTGCAATGCTTTGCCGTCGTGCATAAGACATTCGCAAGCATATGTTGCGACCGCTCCGGCAAATTTTTCGCGGTCGGTTTTTTTGCCTTTAATGACCGGCATCGCTAAAACATTTTCAATCACGTCTGTATAAACGTCGAGCATGCGGAGCGTTTCCTCCAATGCTTCTTCTGCGGTTGCGTGCGCTGTGTGTCCTTCCTGCCATAAAAATTCTCTCGTGCGTAAAAAAGGGCGAGTGGTTTTTTCCCAGCGCAGAACAGAACACCATTGGTTGTAAAGCTTTGGCAGGTCGCGCCAAGATTGAATGATGTTTGCGTAATGGGAGCAGAACAATGTCTCAGAAGTAGGGCGGATGCAAAAACGCTCGGCGAGTTTTTCGCTGCCGCCGTGAGTGACCCATGCTACTTCCGGCGCAAAGCCTTCGATATGGTCCTTTTCTTTTTGCAAAAGATTTTCGGGGATCAGCAGGGGCATATACACATTTTCGTGTCCAGTTTGCTTGAATCGTTTATCAAGTTCGCTTTGAAGCAACTCCCATATGGCGTAGCCGTTCGGACGGAAAATAATGCAGCCCCCGGTTTCGGAATATTCGGCAAGCTCCGCCTTTTTTACAACGTCCGTATACCACTGAGCAAAATCCTGCTCCATGTCGGTAATCGCTTCTACGTTTTGCAAATTTTTTTCGTTCACATTATCACTCCAATATTTTTTTATTTTTTCATATTTTTTCGCGCCGCGCTCAACATGAGTTTGATGCGGTTCAATTGGTTCACTTCGCTTGCACCCGGATCGTAGTCTACTGCCACAATGTTTGAAAGCGGATATTTATTGCGCAATGCTTTAATTATTCCCTTGCCGGTAACGTGGTTCGGCAGGCATGCGAACGGCTGCATGCATACAATGTTCGGAACACCCGAATGAATCAGCTCGACCATTTCGGCTGTTAAAAACCAACCCTCGCCGGTTTGGTTGCCAAGTGACACAATTGGCGAAGCCATTTCGCCCAGTTCCTTTATGTGGACCGGAGGCTTGAACCTCTCGCTTTTTGTCAAAGCGTCGCGCATGTTCTTCCGGTACATTTCTATTAATCCGATGACAGTGTCAGTAATGATTTTTGCTGTTTTGCTTCCGGCTAAATATCGGGCCTTAAACGTGGAGTTGTATGCGCTGTATAAAATAAAATCAGTTAGGTCCGGCACAACCGCTTCCGCGCCTTCCGCTTCCAACAGCGAAACGATGTCATTGTTTGCCGTAGGATGAAATTTGACAAGAATTTCGCCGACAACGCCCACGCGAGGTTTTTTTTCGCTGAAGTCGAGCGGCAGGCTATCGAAGTCTTTTACGATTTCGCGGATGTTTTTATTAAATTTTTTTATGTTTGCCTTTCCTATTTCTTTTTTGCATAAGGCGTTCCATTTTTCGTACAGCCCGTTCGCTGAGCCCGGTTCTTTTTCGTATGGCCTGACCTTGTATAAAACGCGCATAAACAAATCTCCGTAAACAAGAGATTGAACGGCTCTGTTCATAAGTGCGGGGGTATATTTTATTCCGGGGTTTTTTTCGAGCCCTTGCGCGTTTAACGAAATCACAGGCACATGCGGCATACCGGCTTCGCGCAGCGCTTTTCTTATAAATCCGACATAATTTGTCGCGCGGCATCCGCCTCCCGTTTGGCTCATTATTATCGAGGTGTTATTTAAATCGTATTCACCGCTCATAAGGGCGTTAAGCACTTGCCCGACTACGATAAGCGCGGGGTAGCACGCGTCGTTGTTTACGAATTTTAAACCCGTGTCCACGCTTGCGCGGTCCAACGCGGGCATTACCTTGAAACAGTAGCCGCTTGCCGCAAAAGCTTCTTGCAGTATATCGAAATGGATGGGCGACATTTGAGGGGCGATGATTGTGTGTTCGCCGCGCATGGCTTTGGTAAAAACCACACGCGGCGGACGCGGGACGGGGGGTTTTGGGCCGACGTTTTTTTTGCGTCTTTCCGCGAGCGCCGCGAAAAGCGAACGGACACGGATCCTGGCGGATCCTAAATTATTTACTTCGTCGATTTTCAACAGGGTGTAAATTTTTTCTGAAGCTCCCAATAATTCCGATACTTCGTCCGTCGTCACCGCATCCAGTCCGCAGCCGAACGAATTTAATTGAATCAACTCTACGTCGTTTCTTTTGCGCGCAAAGCATGCGGCGGCGTAAAGCCGCGTATGATAGGCCCATTGGTCGCGCACTATTAACGGCCGTTCAATTTTGCTCAAGTGAGCGACGCTGTCTTCGGTTAAAACGACGGCGCCGTATGAATTTATCAGTTCGGGAATGCCGTGATGTATTTCCGGGTCGATATGGTAAGGCCTGCCCGCCAATATAACGCCTATGCATTTTTTTTCTTCGATGTACGCGATCGCTTCTTCGCCCATTTTTTGAATATCTGTCCTGAAACGCTGCTGTTCGTCCCAACCGGCGCATGCCGCCATCTTAATTTCGTTTGCCGGTATCTGCGGAAATTCCTCGGCGAGTCTTTTGATAAGGACGCGTTTATTATTCAAATTAAAATAGGGGTTGTGGAAGCGGACATTTTTTTCAACGAGTTCTTCGACGTTGTTTTTTATGTTTTCGGGATACGAGGTTACGATCGGACAATTAAAATGATTGTCCGCGTCCTCTATTCCTTTTTTTTCATACGGTATGCCGGGATAAAAAATATAATCGACGCCGTTTGCAATTAGCGCCATGACATGTCCGTGCGCTATTTTTGCGGGATAACATTCGCTTTCGCTCGGTATCGATTCGATGCCCATTTCGTAAATTTCGCGGTTTGAACGCGGTGAAAGCTCAACTCTAAAACCGAGCTCGTTAAAAAATGTGAACCACAGAGGATAGTTTTCATAAATATTTAAAACGCGCGGTATGCCTACGGTTCCGCGGCGAGCTTTTTCGCGCGGCAATGGATCGTATTCAAACAGCTTTTCATATTTTTGATCAAAAAGGTTCGGAATGCTTTTGTTTTTATTTTCCGTTCCGAAACCCTGCTCGCACCTGTTGCCCGAAATAAATCTTCGCCCTTCTCCAAACGTATTGACCGTCAGCAAGCAATTATTTCCG
The DNA here is from genome assembly GCA_009783525.1 of Defluviitaleaceae bacterium. GTDB lineage: Bacteria > Bacillota > Clostridia > Lachnospirales > WQUN01 > WRDG01. The sequence continues at coordinate 7,030 of WRDG01000079.1, forward strand.
CATCGCTTGCAACGGGTATGAGTGGCGGCGGCTTTAAAATTTATTAATTCGTCGAGCGAAAGCAATGAAGTTTCGTTTTTTAAACCTGCATCGGCCCACTGTTCGCGCGCGATCAAAGCCGCGCCAAACGCGCCCATTATGCCGGCGATGTCCGGCCTGACTGCTTCGCGTCCGCTGACGATTTCAAATGCGCGAAGAACCGCTTCGTTATAAAATGTTCCGCCTTGCACGACGATATTTTTGCCGAGTTTTTCCGGATCGGTTAATTTGATTACTTTAAGCAGCGCGTTTTTGATTACAGAAAAAGCAAGCCCGGCAGATATGTCCGCGGCGGGCGCTCCTTCTTTTTGCGCCTGCTTGACGCGGGAGTTCATAAAAACAGTACAGCGCGAACCCAAATCGATCGGATTTTCTGCAAACAATGAAATTTCAGAAAATTTTTCTATTGGCATGTCGAGCGACCGGGCGAATGTTTCGATAAACGAACCGCAGCCGGCCGAACAAGCTTCGTTAAGCAAAACCGTATCAATCACTCCGTTTTTTATGCGGAGGCACTTCATATCTTGACCGCCTATGTCCAAAATAAAATCGGTTTCGGGACAAAAAAACTGCGCCGCCTTATAATGCGCCACAGTTTCAATTTCTCCCGAATCAATACGGAAAGCGGCTTGCATCAAACCTTCGCCGTAACCTGTAACACAGGAGCGGCGAATGATTGTGTCAGCCGTTATTTTTTCGCGCAATTCGATCAGTGCTTTTACGATTATTTTTAAAGGATGGCCTTCGTTGTTTGCGTAAAACGAATAAAGCAGCTCGCCGCCGGCCCCGACCAACGCGGCTTTGGTCGTCGTAGAACCTGCGTCGATGCCAAGGAATGCGTCGCCGGAATAATTATGAATGTCTCCTTTTACGACCGTTTGCTTTTTGTGCCGTGCAACAAAAGCGTGATAATCATTTTTGCATGAAAAAAGAGGTGACAGGCGGTTTATTTCAAATTCGACTTGTTTTTTTGACTCGAGGTTTGTTATCAAGTCTCCGATGTTTGTTTCCGCAGTTGCGCCGGAGTTTAACGCCGCGCCGACTGCGGCGAACAGATGCGAATTTTCCGGTGAGATTATTTGATCGCCGGTAAGGCCGAGCACATCGATAAAACGGCCGCGCAATTCCGAAAGAAAATGAAGGGGCCCGCCTAAAAAAGCAATTTTTCCGCGGATTGGCTTGCCGCAGGCGAGGCCGCTGATCGTTTGGTTTACTATCGCCTGAAAAATAGAAACGGCGAGATCTTCTTTAGCCGTGCCTTCGTTGATGAGCGGCTGCAAATCACTTTTTGCAAACACGCCGCATCTTGCTGCGATTGGATATATGACGCTGTAATTTTTCGCAAGCTCGTTTAAACCTTCGGCATCGGTTTGCAGCAACGAAGCCATTTGATCGATGAACGATCCGGTTCCTCCTGCGCATATGCCGTTCATACGCTGCTCAATGCCGTTGGAAAAAAAAATTATTTTTGCGTCTTCGCCGCCGATTTCGATTGCGACGTCGGTTTGACTGCAATATTTTTCGATCGCGCCGGAAACAGCCGCCACTTCTTGAATAAATTCCGTGCCTACCCATTTTGCGAGAGACAAACCGCCCGAGCCGGTAATCATCGAATGAAATTTGAATGCGCCGATTTTTTCGCGCGCCGCTTTAGCCATAAATAAAAGCGTGTCTTGTATTTCTGAAAAATGTCTTTGATATTTGGCAAAAATAATTTTGCCGTCTTCGTCGATTACCGCCAGCTTAATAGTGGTCGAACCGATGTCAATTCCCATGCGGAGCATAAAATATAACCTCCAGTATGACGCACATTATATGACATAAGAGTAAATTTACAAAAAATATTTGTAGCTTGAAAAAACATTTTGCTATAATCACATACAAAATATTTTTTTACAGCATAGGAGGCGGTCGTATGGCTCAATTACAAAGCGGAGGGCATGGC
>WRDG01000080.1 GCA_009783525.1 Defluviitaleaceae bacterium
AATACCTCATATTCATTTATTTTTTTTTTTTAATTTTAAAAATATTTTTTTTTTTTTTAATTTTTAATTTTATAAAAAAAAAAAAAAAAAGCCGCTTCCGTAAAACGGAAGCGGCTTTTTTACCGCGGTAAAAAAATATTTTATTGTTGATTTTTATGTTTTATTTTTTTCAAAAACGAGTGTTGTCCCGTCTTCATAAGACCAGGTTATTTTTTGGCCGTCTACGTTTGCTTCGATTGAAACGCCGCCGGAAGTGAGCGTCATTTTTTTGCCGCTTAACGCATAGGTTCCCGCAGCTTCCGTTTCGCCGAACATAATTAAAACGAATGTTTTGTCTTTAAAAAATTCCATGTAAATATGATCGCCGATGTTTTCGTCTATTTCATTGTATACGGCTTCCAGTTCGGCGAAGGTCACGCCATCCGGGTCGCCCGACATGCCGGCGACGGCGTATTTGCCCGCGAGCGACGAGCTGCCGCAGGCGGCAAGCGCAAGCATTAAAAATATTGCAAGCAATATAAACATTGCAAGCAATAAGTATATTGCACGCAATAAGTATATTGCACGCAGCGAAAAAAATTTGCGCGTCTTCATAGCCCCATCCCTTTCATGCTTGATTTTCAAACGGCCGTTAAACGCGCCGCTTTTTTTTGCGTTTTATGATAAACGCCGCCGATCCCGCGGCAGCAAGCAATAAAACGGAAGCGGCCGCGGCAATAAGCAGCAGGTTACCGGAGCTGCCGGGCTCGATCGCATTTACGATACGCTCCGTCGTGATTATGTAATGCGACATGGTGTTGCTGCGGTAGCTTACGACGCCGCCGGCGCCAACCGTGAGCTTGTCCGCGACAAGGGCAAAGCTGCCTGCCTGTGCGTCGTATCTGTAGACGCCAACCGTCGCGCCTTCGGTAATTGCGGTGGATATTTCAAAGGTTGCCGTGCCCGGCAAAGCGCCGTGGTGCATAAAAGAATAGGTGAAATGCTCGCCCTTGCCGAGGTTTGCGGCTTCAAGCATCTCGTCGTTTAAAAATGACCCGAGGCCGCGGGAATTATATTCGTCATCCGACATCCCGAGCATCCCGAGCGTCGCCTGCTTTAGCGAAGTGTCGGGCGAATATCCAAAATCGTACATCGGCAGCCAGTTTTCGTCCGCCGTCAAATTTTTCGGCGAGAAGGTTATGCTCATGCCTTCCTGTTTAAAAGTGAGGTCTACGGATTTATTTTCTTTGAGCGCGTAAAAATAATCCGCGGGCACGCTGCTCCCTGTCTCTTCGTCGAGCGTAATTGAATAACTGCCTTTTTTAACGTTTTTCATTTCGTTTATGTGCTGCCCGAACCCGAGCGACTTCCAGTTGTCCGCGCCGATCTTGAATCCATCGAGACCCGCCCACGGACTCGCTACCGGTTTTTCGTGGCCGTCCGCCATTGCGGCAAAAAAGTCTCCCACTTTTAATGAGTCCCAGCCGTACAGCGAAGCCTTGCCGGCAAGCGCGCCGCCCGTGAGCGAATCCGCGGCTAAATCAATCATTTGTATGTCCCAATATATTTCGGGTTTTACCGGCGCGGCGCTGCCCGCGTAAGTTACGTCAAACACATCGTTCCTGCCAACCGCGTGGTACAGGTCGCCGTACCAGTATATGCTGCGCAAAACTGCGCCGGTGCTCATCTCCGGAATATATTGATACGGTTCGTCCTGAGCCCAAATATATGTCCGGAAATAATCTCTCAACTGCGCGTATTCGGTTTTTCTTGTGTCGATCTTGACCGACGAACTCCAAAAAACATATTCGGTTCCGTTTACCGTATAGCGGTCGTTTGTGTAAACATCCTTCGTGTCGTCCCAGCGGATTGTCGATTTGTTAAGCGGCGCGGGTTTTTTTTCTAACAGCAGGCCGGCTAAATCCTGTTTTGTTATCGCTTCCTTTAAAAAATTGCCCCATGTTATTTCCGTTGCGTGAATTACCGCCCGTTCCAATATATTGCCGGCATTTCGTCCGGCAGTAAATTTTTGAAAACTTTCCGCCGCCGCTTTTTGCGCGGGCTGTGCTGTGCCCGCCGTTAAAAACGACGCGGACGCGGACGTATCCGACGGAATAAACGCGACGGAACCCGCGAAGCCGATTCTGTCGGAGCGGCCGCCTACTTCCAGCTTGCAAAGCTGCTCGGCTCTTCCCACGTCGTTTTCGGCAACGATGTAAAACGAATAGCTGCCGTTTGCTACGGACGTGCCAAACAATAAAATTCCGTATACGCGGTCGATCGAAACGCCGGCGGGTACTCCCTGCCCTCCGGCCGCAGCCAGCGAATACATGATCGGCACGCTGCCGGTAACATATATTTGCGTTTCGACCGGATCGCGCCGTATGGACGGCAAACTGAACTCATAATTATTGCGGTCCCTTTCAAATTTGGGAGCCGTCCTAACCTCGTTTACGGACAGGGTCAAAACTGCGGTGCTTTCGCCCGCGTTGTTTCTTGCCGTAACGGTCAGCGTATACATTCCGACTGCGAGGCCCGCCTGCGCGTTTACAGTTTTGGCGCTTTCGCTGACGCTAAAACCCGAAACAGACGCGCCGTTGGCGTTTGACGCTAAAACCGATACCGTGACCGGTTCTGTTCCCGTCAAAGAATAACTTCCGCTGAACGCTTCGTTCTGCCAAATAAAAAACCTCGAGCTTTCGAACGAAATCGTCGGCGCAACAACCGGCGCAGATGTAGGAGTGGCTGCGGGGACCGGAGTGGGGGTTGCTTCGGGCACAGGGGTGGGAGTAGCAGCGGGGATCGGCGTAGGGGTAGGGGTTGCTGTAGGAACAGGAGTGGGCGCCGATGTGGGCCGCGGCGTTGAAGTGGGAGCCGGAGTGGGCGCGGCCGTAGGAACAGGGGTTGGGCTGACGGTCGGAGTTGGCGACGGCGACGGCGTGGGTGTAGCAGCCGTCACTTCAACGATAAAGGCCGCAGTGTGTTCACCCGTGCTGTTTTTTGCCGTGAGGGTGACATTGTAAACTCCCACGGGCGCGGTATTTCTAACGTTCATCGTTTTTGCCATTTGGTTTATTGAAAAATAACTGTATGCGTTATTTGAACCGGCGTACGCGTCAAACGAAACGTCGATGGGTTCGCTTCCGGACAATGTGTAAGACAATGTATAAGCCGAACCGTGCTGGACCGTGTACTTCGGGTTAGAGGTATTTATAACGGGAGGCGTCAATGCGGCTGCCGTAACTTCATATGTAAAGGTCACGGAGCTTTCGCCGAAATCGTTTACGGCTGTGGCCGTAACCGTATATGTTCCGGCCGCGAGGCTGCCAGCCGCGTTAAATATTTTTGACGCGGCGTCAACAGCAAAACCGGAAACCGTCAATCCGTTTGAGTTTGTCGCGGCGAGCGTCACGGTGACCGGTTCAACGCCGGACAGCCTGTACGGTATCTGATAGGCCGAACCGACAACGGCGGCATAGCTGTAATGGTCGATGGCAATAATCGGGGCGGAGCTTGAAACAATAAGCCTGAATTTTTTTACGTCGATGCCGCCCATGCTGTGGGCCTGGCCGTTCGGCGCGTACACGGTTTCTATGTTTGAGGCTTCGATTGCGTAATCATACACACCCTCCGGAGCGTCCGCGGACACTGTAAACACGCCCGTATCGGGATCAATTGATATAAAGTCGGGCCGTTCGGACGGAGGCGTATACGAAAACGGATTGTCGAGGTCGTCGAAGCGGAGCCTCCATTTGACCTCGCTGTCTCCGCTTGCTTCAAGCGGCACGGAAAGGCCGACGCCCGCCTGCGCGTTAAAATACATGACGGGGAAATCGGGCAGAATTTTTGCGGGCGATTTGGTGATGGCAAGCTCGAAAAACATTTGCACCGGCGGCGCGGGGTCGTGGCCGTAGTATTCGTAGTCGGGCACGGTTTTTACCGAGTTGCCCCCCGACGGATTGTAATACGAATACGTCACTTCGGTGCCGCGGTACTCCTGCACGGCTTCAACCGTAAACTGGTATATGCCCCGGGGCAAACCGCGCTGCACGTTAATCAATCCCGTGTTTTTATTTATGCTGACGCCCGGGGGCACGTCCCCTTTTAAATAATACGCGGGCAAAAATCCGTCCGCCGTAATTTGGATTGTGGCGCCCGTCGGCGTGATTCTTATTTCGTTTTGAGGAGGGCCGTTATAATGATCGAGGTCCTGTATGTAAAAATCACCGTCGCGCATAAGCGCGGCTATCGGGCTTTTTAAATTTCGCACCGGGTTGGGATGCGCTTGCCAAACCCATTCGACCGTCACGCGCTGGCTGAACATCGTCGTCTTACTTCCGTCCGGGTTTGTCGTCCTGACCAGTTTGAAATCGTTGCGGTTTAAATCGCGCCACGAAGAAGCAGACTGCTCGGCGTGGTAGTTGTAATCCACGCGCGAATTTATTCCTCTTATTCCGTAGAAAAATTCTTCGTCGGTAATCGTGCGGGTTCCCGCGGGGTTGACGACCCATATGTATTCGTCGTAGTCCATGCTGTCGATTATTTTGTTGCCCTCGGGCGTCTTTTTAAAAGAACCCTCGACCGGATAAATTTCGCGGTTGAAATAAAACTCCGGCATTTTGGGCAGGCTGTAGTATGTCGCGGATTCGCTTGAATCGCCCTGGAAATATACGACAATATCAAACCCGCCCAGCCATTCGATGCTTTTAACTTCGTGAATCTCGCCCAAAAATTCATAAGTGTTCGAGATGATCAGCGGGGTGTGATACGAAACGTTCCAGCCCGCGTTGGCATAATAAGAACCGTTAAAAAACCGGATGTTGGTTTTGGTGGACCATGTTTCTTCCAATCGGTACTGTCTGCGTGTGTCAAACCTGCCGAACTCGTCGGTGGCCGCGGATGCGGTAAACGAATAGCTGCGGTTAAAACCGATATAACGTTTCCATTCGCCGTCTTTTTTAGTGTCGGTGCCGAACTTCGCGGTCGGCGTGATGTAGATTATCGTATCCTTGGGCGGATATACGAGGCCGCATCTTTCATCCACGTCAAGGTTAGGCGACGTCGTCCAATTTTTTAATTGCTGCTGGCACACATAGCCCGTGACAAAATCGTTGAATGTATCCGCTTCGGTAATTGCTGCGTCTTTAAACGGCATCATCGGCTGAATGGACGCCGAGGTCCTTATGTTTGCTTCTTTTATTTCAAATCCGGGGAGTATGAACTGCACAAAAATTTTATCCTTCGCATTTAAACCCCTTATGCCGTTGATGCTGCCGTCCGCGTTATTGCCGAAGGGTCCGTAGTTGTAGCCCCATTTGGTGCCGAGCCCGTCGCCGATAAAAAATTCGCCGGCGGAGTTTGTCTGCGCCCATTGGTTGTTGCCGGGATAAAACTCCTTATTTTGTTCGTTTCCGTTTTTATGCACGACGATCCTGTAATTGAAAATGCCGTCGGGCGGCACCAAAATAAATTTACCGTTCTCTGTTTTTTCTTTCATGAAGCGGCCGCCCACGCGGCCGGGCGCGATGAAGCAGTCGTCGATTTCGAGTTTGTAACCGTCCAGGTTGACCTGCTTCTTGCGGAATATCGTAGGGGTGGCGTTGATCAGGTTGACCCGCTTCCCGATGACCGTGACGAATACGTTTAAAATGCCGTACAGCCGTACGTCAAGGTTGTTGCCGTTATCCAGCAGCTCAACCGAAACGCCCGCGCCCAAATACGCGCCCGCTCCAATCAAGTCGAGGCCGAAAATGCTGATTTTAAGTTCCGGGCCTATCTTGACATAAGCGTTTATTTTTCCCGACAGGTTGACGTCGCCTTTTGTCTCCGTTGTGTGATTGAAAATCGGATGCACGCTGGTGGGCACGCATAAAAATGTGCTGCCCCTTGCGCCCATCGTTGTGCTCGTGTATTCGCTCGCGGAAATTTCAAGACGGAAATTTCCGCTGATGCCGACCACAAGAAAAACCCCGCCCTTGACCGAGCCGACAAGGAACGGAATGTCTATCCCGAACAGAGGGATATAAACCTCCTGGTCGATCTGTGCCTGCAGCATTATGTCTAAGTAGCACTCCTGCGCGAACGTCAATGAAAACTCGTAGCCGCCGAACGCGCTGTACCGCGCGGTAAGCTTGGGCTTTGCGATCCCGACGCCGCCGCTTACCTCAAGGGCGATTCCGCCGCTGCCGTCCGCTTTGTAGCCAGTAAGGAGCGACGCGTCAAAATCAAAGCCCAGCCATTTGTCAAAGTTGCTGTAGTTGCCCTTAAACGACGTAAGCGGGACAACTTGCAAGGAAGGAACGTCTTCGGAGTTCCTGTGCAAGGAATATTCATTTGACGCGCTGCCAATGATATTGTCGTTGCCGCCGAGTATCGTTACTTTTGGATTGTTTTCGATTCCCTTCGCAAAACCGGTTACATTGCCGAGCGTCAGCTCGACGGTCTCCCCGCTTGTCCCGCCGATATTAAAATCTTCCAAAATTTCATGAACCTGCGGCTGTACTATGCTGACCGTCCCGCCAAGAGATTTTGCCATTGCTTCAAGCTCATTGTCCGACGAAAACATAGCGGACGAAAACGCCGTCTCGCCTGCGATCTTAAACGCCGTGCCCGTTGCCTCGTCCACCACCACCGTGCCGCTTTTTATTTCGCCGCCCGTGATTGTCCTCAAAATATGCGTTGGGATGTATCCGCCGTCTGCGATGATCCTGTTTGGAGCAATTGTTAAATCGGAGTTTTTCGTGCCGTCGATCGCCATCGCCCCGGTAAAAATATTTTTCAACGCATTTTGAGCAGCGACATAATCGTCGGAATTAATTTTTATTACGTCCTTCGCGAGCTTGTACGAAGCAGTCAAAAACTGCGCTTGGGTTTCGCCCGCGGCGAACTGCTGCCATTCGTAGCTTGCGGGAATTATTATGTCGTCGAAATTAAAAGGTAGCGGCGTGGCTTCAGATTTAAAAAAGTCATTTAATTCCGGCTCTTCCGCGCCGTACGCGGCGTTTTTGTCCGGGATTTGATCCGCTGCCGGAAACGCTGCCGCAAACAGCATGATCGTCGTCAAGAGAAACGCTGTCAGATTTTTTAATCTTCTCATGAAGATTCCTCCCGTTTTTTTCGCGTTTTAAGTTCTTGTTGCATTGTAAACCTTTTGTATCAAACGCGGCATAAAAAATATTTTTACGCAAAAAAAACGCAGCCCGTAACGGCTGCGGTTTCATGAGGTGTACCCCATGTCGAGTACACATTATTAACGCATAGGCATTTTGGCTGTGTGAACTCCGACCTGCCGGAATACGCCGCTGTTTGTATCTTTAGTGATAAACCAAAATTCTCCGTGGCCTTCCGCGTAATAGCGGATTTGATTTCGTCCGTAAGCCGTCTGGGTAAGAATGTCATCGGCTATTTCGCCAAACACGCTTTTTATTTCCTCCTCCGTACACCCATAAGACAAATTGCATGCGACGGAGATGTCAAATGCGGAGCCGATACGTTCATCAAAGTATACAGTGATGATTTCGCAGTCTTTCAAAAGCAGGCTGTGATCGGCAAGGTTGACAGCATAAACTTCGATGTAAGCTTTTGTGCCTTCTTTGTATAACCTTGCACCGAAGTTATAGCCATACTCGGCAGCGCTGTTTGCATCGACCTCAGAATTTTCATCAAAGTAATCCTCATCGTCTTTTTCCTCGTTAAAGACAAACCCGATATTTAAAAAATCCTGCACTGTGGCTTCTTGCAAATTGATTTTCAAACCGTCTATGATGACAAAATAGATACTGTTATCCGTCAAATCAAGCGGCTTTTCCGGAACTTCAACAATCCTTTTTTGGGGCGGATTTGCCGACGCAGGCGTGTCCGTTGAGGAACCGTTGTTCCCGCCGCTGATTGAAGCGGGCGGTGCGCCGCTGCCGTTATTACTTGGGATGTTGTCCGGCGCACTGCCTCCACCGCAAGCAGTGTGAAGGGCTAATGTCAGCAAGAGCGCCGGCATAAGAGAAAAAGTCTTTTTCATTTGCGTACCCCCTGTTCATATACTGATGTTAAGTATATCAAAATCCGCAGTAAGTATACATTATTATGTACATGAGCGGCTGCTTCGTTCATAAACGGAACTTTTGTAAATCCCTCGCACAAAACAACGAAGGGTGTTTACGGAGGCTCCCTTAATTTTTTTATGTTTTTTTGACAAAAAAAAAACGTATGTTATCATGGAAGAAAAAAAGGAGTGACGATATATATGGTTGCCAATTTAATATGTTTAAAAATTACAACAAAATATTGATGAGGAGTATGGCAAAGTGAAAAACATAAAAAAAGTTTTGATTAGTTTGATTCTCGTTCTTGTCCTTTTTGCTCCCGCGAGTTTTATGGGAAACGCAAACGAAACAATAAAAAGCGGCGAAGCCGGAATTTCATTTTTTATGGATTACGGTTCTTTGCAATATCAGTATGTATCAGAGTTAATGAAGCTGAAAGGCGACGACGAAAATTGGTTTATTACGGAATGCGTGCATGAATGGATTATTGTGGGCTATAAAAATTTTTACGAAGTTTTTGCCGGTTATATAACATCGCAGAATATCTGTTACAAAGTTCATGTGCATGCCACCAGAATCGAAGAATGTAAATTCGGCTGTCAGTACACGCATGAAATACCGGGAGCTTTATACGCGACGACATACGCGCATTTCGACGGTTACTACACAGTGATAAGCAACGGCAGAATTAACTATTACTGCAACACATGCGGTTGGTTGATAAATACCGTGCCGCAATAAAGTCCGCGTTTTTTCCAAAGTTCTTTTAATGGAGCTTCAACTTACTGACAAACCCTCTGCCGGCAAACGGACGGCAGAGGGTTTATTTTTTCGCGGCAAAATAAATACCGGCGCAGTTTGCTTTACAGAAGTTCCATTCAATTTATTTTTATTCGCACAAAAACGAATTGATAA
>WRDG01000081.1 GCA_009783525.1 Defluviitaleaceae bacterium
CGGCAAACGAAAAAAATATTTCATAAAATAATTTCAGCTTCGTCGTAGCGCAACGTGATTATGCCTTTGCGCTCGGCAAACCTAATAAAATCGGCGTCGGAAAATGCGTTCGCCTCCTTGCTTCTGGCGCGGGCGATGTCGACGCCGCCGACTTCGATTATATCCGGCGCATACAACGAGGGATGAAGTATCAAATAATAATTGCCGCCTTGCAGTTTGCTGTATTCGTTTGTTATGTAAGCCGCGTTGTCCGCGCCTTCTTCCGGAACAAGGGCTTCTCGCGAAGTGAGGCATGTATACCCGGTGTAGTCCATATGGTACAGCAAGCCTTTTTTATATGCCCAAGCCCGCGCTTCGTCCGTTATACCGATTACATTGTCCGCGAAACAATGCGAATCCATGTATGTAATTTTAAATCCGGCGGAGGTTAGCTTATCGAGCTGCGCGTTGTATTCTTTAAAAATATTTTCGAAAGACGGTTTGGTTTCAATAAGCGAGTGCGGCTTAAGAGGCATATAGCCGTCTATATCAACAAGACCGTACTTTGGGTTGCCGCCTGTCAGAGGCTTCCATTTGAATGATTTGGATACGCCCATGTTTAATGTGGCGTGCATTCCGAAACATATTGATTTATCTCCCGAAAGCCAGTCGGCGAGCTGCTCGACAAATTTTCCGACGGCTATTACCGAAACATTTTTTACGAACCCGGCCTTGGCCAATTGCATAATTGATATATTGCAACCTTCCAACGAACCCGCATCGTCTGCGCGGGTTAATATTTTTACCGGACTATTTAGATCATTAGTTACTGCCATTTATAAATGCAACCCCTTTTTTTATTCTGCAGCCAAAATCATATGGCTTTGCGGCGGAACAGAAATGCACAACTGCCAATAATCGCCGAAATTTTTCGAATGTGTTTCGGCTCCGGTAAATAAATCCGTGAATGTATAGTCACTGCTGTTCGGCTCGCGCACATGCACGATAATTTTTTCGTTAACTTCTGAAACGCTGTTGATGATTAATAAATGTTTTAAACCGTCAGACAAAAGGTCTGCCCGGACACCGGAACAGTCGCCGTTGTTTTTATCGCGGACAGAAATTTTATTTTCGTGGCCGTGATCCATCATTATTTTTTTCAAAAATTTGCAAAAATTTATGCTGTTGTTTTTTTGATATGCGTAAGAGGGCAGGCTGCCGATAAACACTGCCGTACCTTTGCCGTATGAATTTGCGACAATCGCCGGTTCTCCGTCAGAAAAAAACGCAAGGACTTTCGCTTCGCTTTTTTCATTCAAGCGAAGCGTTTGCTTGAAGTGATAACCCGGGATCATTTCAGAAAATTTTTCGTCAGCCGTATACATATCTGTTTCGTTTGCATACGAAGATACCGTGAGCCCCGCTTTGCAGCCGAATACATTTGAAAAATTGAATCCGGGGCATTCGTACGCATGCAGTCCGCGTTCTGCCTCCACTTGCGCAAAATTCGCTTCGGAAATAAATAAGCCGCCGTTTTCGACGAACGATTTTATTTTTTGCGCAGTGCTTTCGTCTACATAATAAGGATGCGGATAATAAATGATTTTGTATTTGCCGATCATGTCTGTGTTTATGATGTCGGCGTTTTCATTTAATCGGTAGAAAGCATTGTACGCGCCTATAACGCTGTTGGAATGTCTGTCCACGTTGCCTGATGCGCACCAGTCAAAAATTTGACCCGGCAGGCTGTTTATGATTGCAATCTCGGCGGGAGGTAATTTAACCGCGTTAAGAAGATTGCTTCGGCCGGCCAATGCTTTTGCAATTTTCGAACTGTCTGCTAACCACGGCGTTTCGTTGCCCGCAAGATCAGTCAAACCCCACGCCGGCGACTCTCTGCCCAATGTTTCCGGACGGTATTGCCAAAACAAAAAGCCTTTTGCGCCGCGGGCAAGCGGTATTGAAATATGTCCGAGCAGTTCATTGAAAGAAGGCGGCTTATTGCGGGTGTACGTGTCACCCCAAAGCGCGTGGATCTCCGCGTTAATAAAAGGCTTGCCGCAAGCCGCCGAAGCAGACAGGGCGGCCGGGAAAGGACTGCTGCCTGTACTGTTGCCGAACAGGTCGCAAAGAGATGCGAGCGAATAATCGTCGGCGCTCGCGTTTAGCATATTGAACAACGGCATTGGTACGGTATGGATCATTACGGGAGTTTTTGCGTCGGTTTGCCTGATTGCTTCCTTTCGAAGATGAAGCTCCGATGTAATTGCATTTGCAAAAAATAATCGCCAGTCGACCATGTCGTTAAATGTGCTTCCGTCACGCGGCAGTTCGACTTCGCCGAACGAACCGTAATTTCGGTTCCATTTTTTATTCAAAACATTAATGGTTTCATATTTTATTACGAGCCAGGTAATAAATTTTTCGTGGCAATTCGGACAATAGCACACCATGTCTGCGGCGTTGACTGTGCGCAGAACGGCGCATGTCAGTTCGGGTTCGTTCCATAAATCCCAAATAAAAAGCGCCGGATGATTTTTATATCGTTCCGCTGTTTTTTTTGTAAATTTAATTTTTTCGTTTATACCCGCTCCGTGATTGTAACATGGGCCGGGCGCGCCGCCCGACTGTCTGTGGCTAACCGTACGGGGATAAACAGTGCGGCCGTCCGCCGTGACCATTAACGAGTCCGGATATTTTATGTAAAACCATGCGGGGGCGGCGTCATAAATAATGTTCATTACGACGCGCAAATTATTTTCTGCGGCCAAATCCATCAAGCGGTCAATGTCGTCGAAATAATACTCATTTTCGGCGGGATTGTTCCAGCGCCACGCGATCCATATTTTAATGCAATTAAATCCGTGCTCCGCCATGCGTTTCAAATCGCTTTCCCATTGATGCGGAAGCGGCGTGGGGGCTCTGTAGTATTGCGCCCCGAAAATAAATGCGCCGTTAAAAATTTCGTTCATGCCGGGGATCTCCCTTGATGCTTTTTTTATTGCGTATGTTATTATACAAATTAATTTTGTAAGGTAAATGTTGAGTTTCCGGATTTAACGCGAGGAAAATTCCGGCAGTAAGGAATTTTTCGAAGTGTAAAATCGTTTTTAAGGAAACCCTACATTTACCAAGGTAAATGCAAAACATTTACTGAAGTAAATGCTCAGTTTCCGGATTTAACGCGAGGAAAATATATTTTAAAAGCTTCGAACCGGGTTAAGAGTAACGCGGTAAAAATTATGACGGGAGCGGTAATATGAAACCTGAAAAAAAAGCAATCGATATGACGCGCGACGAATGGGCGGCATATATCGATCATTCGGTTTTAAAACCGGAATTTACTCAAACGGAAATTAAAGAACAAATTTTAAAAGGCATCGGCTTCCGATGCATGACAGTGTGCGTCAACCCTTCGGCAACGGACGCCGCGATGGAAATGACCGCCGGCATGTTTACTAAGGTTTGCGTTGTTTGCGATTTTCCGTTCGGTTTGTCCGATACCGCGTCTAAGGTTATGCAGGCGGAGTTTATTTGCAAAAAAGGCGTGTTCGAATTGGACATGGTAGCAAACTACGGATGGATTAAAAGCGCGATGTGGGAAAAGGTTAAAAATGATATCGCCGCGGTGAACGAAGTCTGCAAAAAATATTCCGTAGCTTTAAAAGTTATACTCGAAACAGACGCTTTAACTGCGGACGAAATAAAAAAAGGAGCGGCGGCGGTAGCAAATGCGGGCGCGGCTTTCGTAAAATCGAGCACGGGTTTTTATACGGGCGGGAAAAGCGAAGGCGCGACAGTTGAAGTTGTACGCGCCATGCTTGAAGGATCGGAAGGTCGCTGCAAAGTTAAGGGATCGGGCGGCATCAGAACGCGCGATCATTTTTTAACATTGATCGACATGGGCATCGACAGGATGGGCGTGGGATATAAATCGACCCCTGAAATACTCGGCGCATAAAAGGAGGAGCGGAAGTGGAAAAAAAAATAAGCGGATTGCTTTATTCGCAAATCGGCTACGATTTGCACGATCCGAAACGCGCAGTTGTGCGCGAATCCGAAAAAAAATACGGCAAGCTGACCTTCGAGATTTTGGAATATAAGACGCTCAAACCGGTATACAACAGCGAAGCCGAATGCTGGGGCGAAAAATGGGGCAGCTTTTGGTGGGTTCTCGATTTTACTGAGCTTAACGTCAAGGGCGAATACATAATAAAAGTGTACGAAGCTTCTGTTCTTATTTATCAAAGCGAGGCAATCGAAATTGCCGAATGGCTTTTGTGGAACAAAACTGTGCCGATGGTTTTATACACGCAGTTTGAAGAACGCAAACGCCTTGCGCGAAACGGTAACGGATGGCGCGACTGCGGCACCGAATGGCGGGAAGTGAGCAGCATATGCGGCGGCATAATAGGTTTGGCGGACATGATCGAACTTGCGTCGCCGCTGTTTGATACAGAAGAAACAGCGTTTGTGATGGAGCAATTGAAAACCGGCTGCGAATATTTATGCCTGTGTCAGGAACGAGCCGCTGACCTTGGTTATCCGGCGGGATGCGTCACGCACGAGTTTCCAGGATACATGAATATAATCCCGGGCGACACGCTCGCCTCAATAGTTTCGTGGAGCAAAACGGCAAGGCTTATTTACGAACACGACCGCGAAGCGAGCAATAAATTTTTAAGCTGCGCCGAATCTGCGTACCAATTTATTTTAAACGGCTGCAAACCGCATTGCGCCGACGGTTTTTCATCGATCAATCACGGCGCGCAGGAAGGGTTTATAAAACCGGACGAGTTTATGACCCGCGACCTTTTTTTTAAACTGTGGGGAGCGTACGAGCTGTACTTGGCAGGCAAACGCCAATATAAAGACGATATATTCAAATTTGCCGATGAAGCTGTCGCCCGGCAAATACCGAAAGAAAAATCGGAAGGCGGCTTGTACGGACATTTCTATACTTTTGGCGCCGAATACAATCTGTCTGAAAAATCTAACGTGCACCACCACGTCGGACATGACACGGGCGGAATTTATCCGCATTATATAGTTCCGCTCATGCATATATGCGGTCATTTTTATCAACATGAAAACGTTTCTAAATGGCGCGGATGCGTTGAAAATTTTGCGTACGGATATCTGCTGCCGGCCTGCGAGGCGAACCCGTTTAGATTACTGCCCGTCGGTTATTTCGAAGGACACGGGCTTTTATGGTTCTGCGGTCCTTGGCACGGGATTAACGCGACATACGGTTACGCCGCTACGCTTGCGTTAAACTTGGAAGGTTTTTGCAATGACATGCGCTTCCGCGACATCGCGGTTTCACAATTGCAATGGATTGCCGGTTTGAACAGCGGCAACACAAAAAAATCTTTCGACGGCTGCGTATTGTGGTCGGAAGACATACCCGACGGAACCGCGGTTCCAATGTCGCAAATCGATGGAGTGGGACGCAGGTATGTAAAAAGTTGGAGCGGTATACCCGGCTCGATCGACAACGGTTTTAGCGCTAACATCCAATTTACACACGGGACGCCCAACTCAGTCGAAAACGACGTTCCGGTTTATTATTGCGATGAGGATTGGGTTCCGCATTCCGGCGGTTGGCTCGGTGCGCTCGGAAACTTGTTCAACAGGAAACGGTTCAGGAAACCGTAAAAATAATTTATTGGAAGGCGCGGACGTTTTATTTTTTTCATACGATGATCAACTCGTAATCATCTTATGTTAAATTTTAAAATGACGCGGACGGTGAAAAAATGGGATTGGAAAAAGCATACGGCCACGCGAAAGAACGTTTCGCGAAATGGGGCGTGGACACGGATAAAGCAATGGCTGCTGTAAAAAATTTTACATTATCGCTTCATTGCTGGCAGGGCGACGATGTAACAGGCTTTGAGGATTTCGCCGAAATGGCAGGCGGCGGCACATTGGTAACGGGCGGTTATCCCGGACGGGCTAGGACACCCGAAGAACTGCGCGCGGATTTGGAATTGGTTATGTCGATGATACCCGGCAAACAAAAAGTAAGCCTCCACGCAAAATATGCAGAAACAAGCGGTAAAAAAGTAGGCCGTAACGAATTGCAGCCGGAACATTTTGCCAACTGGGTGGATTGGGCAAAAGATCTCGGTATCGGCTTGGATTTTAATCCTACTTTTTTTGCGCATCCCATGTTCAAGGACGGGTTTTCGATCGCAAGCGCGGACGAGGGTGTGCGGCGCTATTGGATCGACCACGGAAAGTCGAGCCGAAAAATTGCGGAGCATTTCGGTAAAACGCTCGGCAAGACATGCGTCACCAATTTTTGGATGGCGGACGGTTATAAAGACATACCGATTGACCGAGTCGCGCCGAGGCAAAGGATGAAGGATGCGCTTGACGAAATTTTTTCCGAAAAAATCGACCGCGCATACAACAGAGACGCGGTCGAAAGCAAACTGTTCGGCATTGGCGTAGAGAGCTACACCGTCGGATCGAACGAATTTTTTATGGGTTACACTTCGCAGAATAAAGAAATATTGCTTTGCATGGACGCGGGTCATTATCATCCGTCGGAAGTCATATCGGAAAAAATATCTTCGGCGCTTTTATTCGTCAGCGAAGTGCTGCTGCATGTGAGCCGTCCCGTCCGATGGGACAGCGACCATGTTGTCGTTTATGATGACGAGCTTAAGTCGATAGCGCAAGAAATCGTGCGCGGCGGATTCGCAGACCGCGTGCATTTCGGACTCGATTATTTCGACGCGAGCATCAACCGAGTCGCGGCTTGGACGATCGGCGCAAGAAACGCCGTCAAGGCGATGCTTGCCGCTTACCTCGAACCGGTGGATGTGTTAAAAAAAGCGGAGAACGAAGGCGACTGGACGTCGCGGCTCGCTTTGCTTGAAATTTTTAAAGACCTGCCTTACGGAGTTGTTTGGGATTATTTTTGTTCATTGAACGGAGTGCCGGTTCGCGAAGAGTGGCTCGCAAAAGCAAAAGATTACGAACGGGACGTATTGAGCAAAAGAAAATAAATTAGCAAAAAAAAGCCGCATGTCGCGGCTTTTTTTTTATTCTTTTTCTAAATCGAGCAAATATTTTTTTCTCCATAAGCCGCCTCCGAACCCGACAAGCGAACCCGATGCTCCGATTACCCTGTGGCAGGGAACCAAAATCATTATCGGGTTTTTATTATTTGCACCGCCTACAGCCCTAACAGCATTTGGATTGTTTATGCGTTCGGCTATTTTTTTATATGAAACCGTTTCGCCGTACGGAATTTTTAACAATTCATCCCATACATGCATTTGAAAAGCGGTACCTTGCGGTTTAACGGAAACGGTAAACTCACGACGCTTTTTTGAAAAATATTCGGTAAGTTCGTTTGCGAATTGAATTTCGATACCATGTCGAGACGCATGCTGTTCGTCACATGATTCAACCAATTCGCATGAAACAATAAAATTGTCCGCGCCTACGATTTTAAAAAATCCGATCGGCGATTCGCAATAAATCATAGGCCCGTAACTACAAGGCCCTCCGCCAAAATCGACGGCATGCCAATCGTACCGTTTCCCGACGGCATTTGAAAACGCAAATCGTTTCCGGTTTGCTTAGTATTTTTTAACATTTCAAAAAAATTTCCGGCGATTGTAATTTGCTCGACCGGACGTGAGATTTTGCCGTTTTCAATTAAAAATCCATCCGCCGAAAGCGAAAAATCTCCGGAGACAGAGTCGGTTCCCGAATGCAGTCCCGCGAGTTCGGTTATAAGCAAACCTTTTTCGATTCCGCTTATTATTTTTTCACGGGGTTCTTCCGACGGCTCTATGTAAAAATTAGTGCAGGCAGTACCTACCGACGAACGGAACGAAGGTTTAAAACCGTTGCCCGTGCTTTTTACGCCGTCTTTTTCCGCAGACTTCGTGTTGTACAACAATGTTTTTAAAATGCCGTTTTCAATCACGGCTTTATTTTTTGTTGCCACACCTTCCGAATCGAAGGTAACGCTGCCGTAGCTTTTATCACAAATGCCGTCGTCGCGAAGATTGATGAACCGGCTTGCGATTTGCTGACCTTCTTTGCCTTTAAGCAGCGAAAATCCTTTTTGCGCGTTTTCCGCGTAAAAAATTCCCGTGAAAGCGGAAAAAAAATCTGCCGCCATATCGTTATCGAACAAGACGGAATATGCGCCCGACTGTACGCTTGACGCGCCGAGGTATGAGCAAGCTTTTTCTACAGCGGTTTTTGCGGTTTTTTCGTAAGAAAATTTTGCAAAATCGTTTCCGTGCCACATATCAACGCCTGTTTTTGTAACGCCGTTTTCTTCCACCCTTGCATACAAAAAAGCGAAAGCAAAATTTTTTTTATCTTTTTTATCAAGGCCGTAAGAATTGGCTATTGTCGTTTCGATTTTAACCGTGCCAAGCACGCAATAATCGATGCTCTTTACGCGCGGATCTAAGCTGTATGCGAATTTTTCCATTGAAAGCGCCATGTCTATTTTTTCGCGCGCGGACACGTCGTCGAGCGCGGCATTATAGCCGTTCCATTCGGGATATTCATGGTCGCCCTTAAATAATTTTTCAATTTCTTTTTCTTCGATTATTTTTGAGTTTTCGGCGGCGTTTTTCAGCATATCCGGAATGAGCCCGTCGTCCGCGCGTTCTGTGTATGCGTAACCGACGCGGCCGTTGAACGTTCCCCTGAACGAAATGCCGAACGAATCAGTGTTGATATATTCTTGAATTTCGTGGTTAAAAATACGGACCTCAAAACTTTCCGCCGCCGAGCTATAAAGCTCATAGTCGGTGTAGCCGTACTCGGATGCCTGTTTGAAAAGTTTATTTTTAAAGTCATCAAGTCGCGCCATTTTATTTTCTGCCTCCCACCGTCATTTCGGAAACTCGGACAAGCGGCTGCCCGACCGTGGTCGGAACGGAACCGCTCAACGAACCGCA
>WRDG01000082.1 GCA_009783525.1 Defluviitaleaceae bacterium
AAAATAATAAACCCGTCGCTATTGTTAAACCGAACGATTCGGTTATTTTTTACAACTTCAGGCCCGACAGAGCCCGCGAGATAACGCACGCGTTCTGCGATCCTAATTTTAATAATTTTGACCGGCAGAACGGTTTTTTCCCTCTCTTTTATGTTTGCATGACGGATTACGATCCGACCATTCCAAATAAAACGGTTGCATACTGCGAACATTCGCTCGATATGGTTTTGGGCCGGTATCTTTCAAATAAAGGTTTGACGCAGCTTCGTTTAGCGGAAACTACCAAGTACGCGCATGTAACATTCTTTTTTAACGCGGGCGCCGAACAACCGTACGCCAACGAAAGCCGCATATTAATACCTACCCCTACGGTCGCGACATATGATTTGCAACCCGAAATGAGCGCATACGGAATTGCCGATGCGGCCGTAAGCGCTGTCGAATCATGCGAATACGACGTAATCGTAATGAATTTCGCAAATGCGGACATGGTTGGACACACCGGCATCTTCGACGCCGCCGTCGCCGCAATAGAAGCCGTTGACGAATGCGTGGGCAAGGTTGCCGATGCCGTGATAAAAGCCGACGGCCAAATGTTTATATGCGCCGACCACGGAAATTCGGATCAAATGATCGACTACAATACGGGCGAACCGATGACCGCGCACACAACCAACCCCGTGCCTTTTATTCTTGTAAATTGTAAAAAAGCGAAGGGTTTGGCCGGCGGAGGTAAATTGTGCGACATCGCTCCGACCTTGCTCGACATGATGGATATTGAAAAACCAAAAGAAATGACCGGCCGTTCTTTGTTGATCGGCTGATGACGGCGGTGAGACATATGAGCAAGATAATTTATTTTATTGCGTTTTTATTTTTAACGGCAGTTTTTTTTGCCGGCGCGAACGTAAACACGTCCGCCTTTACCGTTCCCGCGCAAATAAGGGTGGGCCTCGAAACAAACCATTACGAAACGGACAGTATAATAATTTCAAATTCCGATATTTTGATCGGCTATGAGCGCAACGGTCAGTTCCTCAGCCAGGCTTCGCTGTCGGGAGTCGATTCGTATGCCGCGCGGCCTTTAAACACTCATTGCATTCGTTTTCCGTCAGTTTACGATACATTGGGCCAAGCGCGGCTGGCTGCCTCGATTATGTCGGACGCCAACACAGCGTGCGTTCCAGCTATTACGGCAAACGGAAGCTGGCGGGTGTTCGGCATTAACTACGAAACAGAAAACGCCGCGCGGTTGGCTGCCGACGATTACGGCTGCGAATATGTTTCGATCAGCGGAAAACGAATAGCATTTTACGCAAACACATCTGCCGTTTTAATTTGGGACCGTCCCGATGATTATCCGCAAATACGAAACAACGAGAGCGGCCAAATAAAATTGGGCAGCCGCGAATACCGCGGAATTATCGAAATCGGAAGGTATTCCGGATTGAAACTAACCGCGGTAAATGTGATAAATTTAGAAGATTATTTGTTAAGCGTCGTGCCGTCCGAAATGCCGTCGGGATGGAGCGACGAGGCATTAAAAGCTCAAGCCGTTGCCTCGCGTAGTTATGCGATCACACGATCTGAAGCGTACAACGGAAAACCGTATGATCTTTGCGACCGGACGCACTGCCAATTATATGTCGGGGCGACGAGAGAAAACGAAGCGGCGGCGGCGGCTGTTTTTGCCACGCGCGGGCAGTTGGCAATGTACGGCGGGTTACCGATTAACGCATGCTATTTTGCGTCAAGCGGCGGGCATACAGACAATTCGGAAAATGTATGGTTTGCCGCCGAACCTTACCTTAGAGCTGTTTTTGATCCTTACGAGTTCGAACCTTCAAAATGGACGCGGGCTTTTACGCTTGACGAAATAACCGACTTGCTTCGGCGAGACAACGTAAGGATCGGAGCGGCAACCGGCATTACAACGGTATCCGACGTTTCCGGGCGAGTTCAGTCAATGACGGTTACGGGGACGTCCGGTTCCCATACATATTCTAAAGAAGCCATTCGAAGTTTTTTTTCTGCGTCTTCGGGCGGAGAATTAATGAGCAGAAATTTTGAATTGACTAACGGCCGTTTGGATACGGAACCGACATACGTTTTTGTTTACGACGGCGTCCAAACCGTTCGTAAAGAGTTAAATGGTCTTGCAGCGGTTTCGTCCGCAAACGTTTCGTTTGTAGCATCTGCCGTGCGCGTCCGCGGAAATATAACAGCGTCCACTCTTTCGGTTTCAACCCAGGTCATAAAATCCGACGGAGACGAAATAATTTTGCAAGGAAGCGGCTGGGGCCACGGAGTAGGAATGAGCCAAAGGGGCGCGGAAGGTTTGGCGCGGCGCGGTTACGACTACATATCGATCTTGAAATATTATTACACGGGTATAACGGTCGAATGAGCGGCAAACGAAGCGATTATTATTACGACTTACCGAACCGTTTGATTGCGCAGGATCCCCTGCCCGAACGAAGCGGTTCTCGTTTGCTGCATTTAAATAAAAAAACAGGCGCGGTAATTCATCACGCCTGTTTTTTTAATGTGCTTGACTACTTATCGCCCGGCGACTGCATTGTTTTTAACGACACGCGCGTAATAAATGCAAGGCTTTACGGACAAAAGGAAGATAACGAAAAAAAAATCGAACTTTTACTGCATAAACGGATCGACGACACTCGTTGGGAAATTTTATGCAAGCCTGGACGTAAATGCAAACCGGGTGATTCGTTGCTTTTATGCGACGGTAAATTAACCGTTCAAATCGAAAAAATTATTGAAGGCGGGCTTCGCGTTGCTAAGCTTGCTCACGACGTTCCGCTTGATGAACTGCTCGCCGTATACGGCGAAACACCGCTGCCTCATTACATAAAAAAACCGATCGGCAACCCCGAGCGCTATCAAACTGTATACGCAAAATATGACGGTTCGGTTGCGGCTCCAACTGCGGGATTGCATTTTACGGACGAGTTGATATTCCGTTTAAAGCAAAACGGCGTCGAAATCGTTTTTCTAACGCTTCACGTAGGACTCGGCACGTTTCGGCCCGTAAAGACCGAAAATATCGCCGACCATCATATGCACAGCGAATACTGCCGCATCAATAAAGATGAAGCCGAAAAAATAAACCGCGCAAAAAAAAATGGCTGCCGAATTGTTGCGGTTGGGACCACATGCTGCAGGACGCTCGAAAGCCGTGCTTGCTTTGACGGTTTTGTGCAGCCGGGCGAAGGGTGGACCGATATTTTTATTTATCCCGGTTATCGTTTCAAATGCGCGGACGGATTGATAACAAATTTTCATTTGCCTGAATCAACTTTAATCATGCTCGTTTCGGCGTTCGCAGGACGCGAATACGTATTGAACGCATACAGGGAAGCGGTCGAAAATGAATACCGATTTTTTAGTTTCGGCGACGCGATGCTGATTACATAAAATATTTTTTTGTAATGAACTAATTATTAACGGCAGCAGTGCCCAAAAATTTATTTAATAGTGAACCGTTTTCGAAATTAATTCCGGCGCAAACAAAATGCAAATTGAAAAAAATTTAAACGTGCGTCTGCAAGCAAATTAACAATTAAGCAAAATAATAAGGGGGAAATGAAAATGGCACTAAAATTTCAATATGATCCTTGGCCAATTGCAAAAACGGTCGAAATCGGATGCGAAACGTATTCCACTTCAGCGTTGCCAAAAGGGATCCGCGTAATAGACGACATCGGAATAGCGGCGGCAGACGCATTGGACGGCTCACTGCTGTACAGAGCGCCCACCGTTTTATATGAGGTTCGTTCAACTATCACACCGGGCGGCGATTATTTGGTTATGTTCCCGGTCGGCGGCCATTACAACCAAACAGATCGAAAGATCAACACGATGATGGCCCTGCGTTCATCCGACAAAGGCAAAACTTGGTCGAATCCGTACGTTGCTTTTAACATCGAATACAACCAGCACGGTTTCATCCCTTTGATACCGAAAGGCTCCAAACGCATTTACAGTTTCGGTACGCAGGCTGTATTCGGATTATTTACACGGGAAGACGGCTTGTTCGAAAACGCGCCCATCGGGTATTTGTATTCGGACGACGACGGCTTCACATGGAAGGGCCCGACGCTTATAAATCCGGTTAACGACCCGGGCTTTACCGGGATGTCCGTCATGCGGATGTGCGAAACGAATAAAGGCACATGGCTGCTCGGCACGCACGAAGGGTACCATGATCCGCAGCCTTGCAAATCTAACCTGTACATGCTTCGTTCAGAAGATCAAGGCGAAAGCTGGGAGCTTTTACCCGGCAGACGCACGAACGGCTGGCATGTGATGCCGTTTCACCGCATGGACGAAGGCCGTCCTATCCAAGTCGGCGACCGCATCCTGTTTATAACGCGCACGCCTCAAGGACATCTATGGGCGTTGTGGAGCGACGACGACGGTAAAACATGGACCGATCCGGTACCAACGCCGCTCGTTCATCCAGACGCGCCGCCTATGATAACGCATTTGTCGGACGGAAAGACATTGGTATGCCTGCATCACAATCGTTTCCACGATTTTGAGTACACCGGATTAGACGCAAACAAGGTATCGATAATGGGCGACCGTTCAGAAATTTGGGCCGCTTTTTCTTCTGACTGCGGAAAAACATGGAGCGAGCCGGGATTTTTATATTGCAACGCCGTCGCGTACAAAGAAGGTTGGCCTCCGTTTTTCAATAACCAGTGTTCGTATAACGACTTGTATGTTGACGGAAATGTCGTAAACATTTATGTCCCGCATCGCTGGCATCAAGTATTGCATTTGCAAATAAAAGAAGAAGATTTGCTGAAGCTTCCCAAAAAAAATGAATTGATGTGAAGTTTGATAAAAGTATTTAATAAATAGAAAGGCGCGTCTGCATTAAAAATAATGCGGATCGAACGGTAAAAATATGTGGAGATTTGAATATAAAGGTGATCCTTGTAAAGAAGGCACGATGCTTGATTTACGTTATCTAAACGAAAAAACCGCAGGCGAAACCGGTTTTGTCGGCCTTTCAAATAATAAAGAAGCCTTCGTAAAAGGAGACGGGTCGCTTATCAGGTTTTGGGCGTTCAACTCATTTACATACCGCCGTTCATTTGACGAGTTAAAAACTCATGCGCGGTTTTTGGCAAAGATAGGCGTCAACATGGTTCGTATGCACGGCTCCGCTAATCCAAAAAAACCCGATCAAATTATTACGGGTTTCGATGAAACGAACAGGGAGCAAGCATGGCGGATGGTCGCCGCAATGAAAGAGCAAGGCATTTATTCAACCATTTCGCCGTATTGGCCGCACAACGGCCATTGCGGAAATATCGATGCGGAAGCTTATTGGGGCATACAAGATTATAAAGGCGACATGGGTTTATGGGGGCTGTTGTTTTTCAACGAAAAAATGCAAGAAGGATATAAAGCATGGACGAGCGCGATGTACACCGAAAAAAATCCATATACCGGCGTCGCGCTTTGCGAAGAAACTGCCATAGCCATTATCCAAATACAAAACGAGGATAGCTTGTTGTTTTGGACGGTAGACCATATAACCGGCGCGCAGCGGAAACTGCTCGAAAAGAAATTTACCGAATGGTCTGCAGCAAAATACGGCAGCTTTAACGCCGCTAAAAATCAATGGGACGGGTTCGCGCTCGAAGAAGACGATGCAACGGCCGGACGTTTCGGCGTGATGCGGATGTGGAATATGGTAAACCCAAACGAACCGACGTCGCAGCGTGCGGCCGATACCGCAGAATTTTTAACAAGAACCATGTACGATTTTCATGAAATGATCGAACGGCATTACAGAAGCATCGGCTGCAAACAATTGATCAATGCAAACAACTGGCGGCCTGCAAACCTTCCGAAATTGAACGACCTGGAACGCTGGTCGAACACACCCAACGCCGTCATCGGATTAAACAGATATTTTACCGGGCTGCACGATGGTCCGTACAACGGCTGGCGGATTGATGCAGGAGATAAAATAATCGATCAAAGCGCGACAAAAAATCCGCGCGCTCTTACTGTCAACATCAAACAAGTTGCCGGCTGCCCGCATATAGTGCCCGAAAGTACATGGGTAACGCCGCTGCGCTATCAGGCCGAAGGCCCGCTGCTTGTATCCGCTTACTCATCGTTAACGGGCGTAAATATTTTTTATTGGTTTGCCACGGGAGACGTAACGTACGCGGACGATCATTATTTTACCAAACACGCGAGCAAAGGCGAGCCGGGTTTTTCGAAATGGTCATCGGACATTCCGGCGCTGCAGGGAATGTTTCCCGCTGCTGCGTTGCTTTTCCGCGAGGGCTATATAAAACAGGCGGAACCCGTCATATACGAAGAAAGATCATTGGAAGACATGTTCAAAATGAAATATCCGGTCATTACCGAAGACGAAGGCTTCGACCCGAACCGCGACGAAGGTTTGCGCGGCAAAGAAAACGATTCGCCGTACGGGATCGACGCGCTTACGTTTCTGGCGGGACCCGTACGAGTTAAATACGGCACCGAAATAAGCAGAGCCGATGTAAAACCTCTTGACGATTACATAGACAAGATAAATAAAACTGTCAGGAGCGTTACAGAAGAATTGAAAATCGATTACGGCAAAGGGATTTTTACCATGAACTCCCCATGCGCAAAAGGCGCTGCAGGTTTTTTAAACACCGTGCCGTCCATTGACTTAAAAGGCGTCAGGATAAAATGCGAAAACGATTATTTAAGCGTCGTTTTGGTTTCGATGGACAAGCAGCCGCTCAATGTTTCTAAAAAAATTTTATTGCAAGTAGGTACCGTGATGATGCCCGAAGGTTTCGAAACTGTACCCGACGTTTATATAGATAAAGAAACCAATGAAACCGTGCCGTGCGAACGCATTACAAAAACTGGCAACCTGCCGTGGGTGGCGGAAGACATAAGAGTTGTCATTACAATTGACAACAAATTCCTCGAGCGCATGAATTTGCTCGATGAAAACGGCGAAACAAGAAAAACTGAAAGTATCAGAGTGAACAACGCAGGGCTGCTTGAAATTTATCTGCCGCACGACGCGATGTATATCATTCTTGACTGTCAGTAAACGAAAGGTGCAATTATATGAAAGCGTTGAAAATTTTTGGGCTTCACGATTTGCGCGTGGTAGATAAACCCGTCCCCCAACCTGCTGCGGGTTATGTCCGCGTAAAAATAAAAGCGAGCGGAATATGCGGCTCGGACAAGTGGATGTGGAATGTTGATTCGTTAATAGACGACATAGGCGGCCATGAAGTGTCGGGTGAAATCGACGCTGTCGGCGAAGGGGTGACATCTTTGACAGCCGGTGACCGCGTGATGGTAAACAACGTGGTCGGCTGCGGAAAATGTCCGGCTTGCAGGATGGGCGCGTTCGTCATGTGCCCGTACTGGGAAGGTAAAAACGATGTGGGAAACGGCTTCGGTGAATACCTTGTCGCGCCAGAGCGAAATTGCATGAGGCTTCTGCCTTGCATAGATTATATAGACGGCGCGTTGCTAATGGATAATTGGGGCACTCCTTACGGCGGATTGCTCCGCGCCGGAATAAAGCCCGGCATGGACGTGCTTGTAAACGGCTGCGGCCCCATCGGCCAGGCGGCAATCGCGCTTTGCGCTTCGATGGGCGCATATGTGGCAGCAGTTGATCCGATTCAATTCCGCAGAACAAAAGCGCTTGCAAACGGCGCGAAGCTTGTTTTTTCTCCGGATGAACTGCCGTCGGCCGCCCATGATTTTACCGAAGGCATGGGCGTACACGCAGTGTTCGAATGTTCCGGCAAAGGTGCTTCATACGAAAATTGTTTAAAGGCGCTGCGTATAGGCGGCTGCTTTGTTGCGATCGGCGAAAACGCAAAATACATGATCAATTCGAGCGAGTGGCTTATACGAAAAAATCTTACCGTTTACGGATCGTGGTATTCAACTATGCCTCAAGCGAACGAAGTTATGCATTTGGCAATGCAGAAGCGGATCGATGCGCGGGCTTTTTTGACAAACACGATAACGATTGACGAAGCGCCGAAAATATTCGGCGACGTTGTAAATTGCGCCGACGGGATAATTAAATGCGTTATTGTTTTTGATTGATTAAAATGGATTTATTCACTCATCAGCGTGAAATGATATTAAAAAAAGAAGCGCCCTTGGCTGCGCGTATGCGTCCCGAAAATTTGGATGAATTTATCGGGCAGGAGCATATCGCGGGCAAGGGTACTTTACTTTACCGCGCAATCAAAGCAGATAAATTGACGAGCATCGTGCTGTACGGCCCACCCGGCACGGGCAAGACGACTCTCGCAAGGATAATAGCCAACACTACAAAAAGCGATTTTTTGCAGCTCAACGCGACGGCGTCCGGCATTAAGGACATTAAAACGACGGTAGAAGCAGCAAAGGACAACCTCGCAATGTACGGCAGGCGGACAATTTTATTTATTGACGAGATTCACCGTTTTAATAAGACACAACAGGACGCGATGCTTCCGTATGTCGAAGACGGCACCGTCATTTTGGTGGGCGCTACAACCGAAAATCCCTACTTCGAAGTAAACAAAGCTTTGGTATCACGCTCTCTCGTTTTCGAGTTGTTTCCGTTGACGCAAAAAGATATTTTTGAATTATTAAAGCGCGCCGTTTCGGATCCGCAAAAAGGTTTGGGTATGATGCCTGTGCTCGCCACAGACGACGCGCTTACTTTTTTATCTAACCGCGCCAACGGCGACGCCCGCGCGGCATTAAATGCAGTCGAGCTTGCCGCGTTCACCACCGAACCCGGCGCGGACGGCAAAATAAAAATTGATTTGGAAACAGCGGCAGCCTGCATACAAAAACGCGCTCTGTGCTATGAAAAGGACGGCGACAACCACTACGACACAAT
>WRDG01000083.1 GCA_009783525.1 Defluviitaleaceae bacterium
GTCACGGTAGTGACAAACGATGCGGTAAATTTTGTTAAGTTTGACAACGGGACGACAGATAGGACATACGACCGTCCGAATTCTACGTCGAGCGGACAAAAAACATGGACGCATACATTCAGCAGCATGTCGGGCACGATAATATACATAGACGCGGGCTTTACCAACAGCCTTGACGACGACAGTTTAAGGATCAGAGAAATACTTGACCCGGAGGTTAACGTCAGCTTTTCGATAACGAACTCGCCGTCGCTTATAAACATCGGCAGCAGTTTGACGATTACGGTGGAGACAAGCTCCGAAGTGGGGTACATAGTGGTGACCGACCCGACCAGAAACAACCAGCGGACCGAAGTGAGAGACTCGACGAGCATCGCAAACAACCGCCGCAGGTTTGTCTACACCGGCACCCCAAGCATCACCAACCAAACTTCCGTTTCATACACGATCGAAGCGTACAGCGGCTCGGGTACGAGGCTGCAGTCGACTACACGAACCGTTAACGTAAACAGATAAGCTTATGAAGTAATTTCAAATTAAAAAAGTTCCCGCCAAACCGGCGGGAACTTTTTTTCTGCCTTTACACTGCAGCGTCCGTTTGCTATACTCCGCATGCCCTTTAAACGGTGCGCCTCTTTAGCTCAGTCGGTAGAGCACCTGACTCTTAATCAGGGTGTCCACGGTTCGAGTCCGTGAAGGGGTAGAAAAAAAGGAGGCATAGCTCAGCAGGGAGAGCGCATGCTTCACACGCATGAGGTCACAGGTTCGAGCCCTGTTGTCTCCATAAACTTTAAAAACGGACCGAAGTTAATTTACGCTTCGGTCCGTTTGTTTTTGTAAAATCAATGATAATTTAAAACTGTCAAATGTTTAAAAATCCGTTCAGCTTGTTTTCGATTTGATTGTAGTTCATTTGGGCCGTGTTGGTTATGAGCCAGGCCGCGAGCTCGCCGCCTGACGAGTATTTATATTTGCCGAGCTCGGCCGCGGCGTTGTCGGCGGCTTCCGTGTCGTAGCGGACGCAAGCGTCAAGCAGCGCGGCCAAAATTTTTTCGTCGGGCTTTTCCAATAATTTTTTATCTTGGCCTGTTTCGGCTTCGGAAAAAAAATTTTCGATATTGATTAATATTTTTTGCGCCGCTTCAACAAAGCAGGCGTTATTTTTTTTTATGTAGCCGAAATTTTTTTCTTTGGCGGCTGTTTCAAGCGCGGCCGCCATTTCCGCCGCTTCGTTTGCGCAAACGCCCCTGCATGTTCCCGCAAGGCCGTGTACCGTCGTCAAATATTCCGGCGAATAAAAATCCGCCGCCGTTATTTTGTCGAGCATCGGAGGGCTGCTTAACGCGAACGAGCGCAGCACGCTTAAATATCCGTCGGCGTCACCGCCGAAAAGCTCGATCCCCTTTTGCGTTTCGAGCCCGCTGATATAAATTTTTTGGCAGGCAAAATTTTTTTCGGCATGGCCGTTTGCGGCGGCTGTTGGGCCGGCCCATTTATTTACCGCGGCTTCAAGCTGCGTGATTTGAATCGGTTTTGTCAAATAGCCGCAGAAGCCGTTTTCGCGCAAAAAAATTTCGTCATGCGCGTCCGTGTCCGCGGTAACCGAAATGATCGGAACGTTTTTTGCGTAATCCGTGCCTATGTTTTTTATTTGGCGCGCGGCTTCGCCGCCGTTCATGCCCGGCATGAAGTAGTCCATTAAAATTATGCCGAAGCGGACTTCTTCTTTGCGCACGGCTTCGACGGCCTCCGGGCCGCTTGCCGCCGCGTATGCCTCAAAACCGCAGCGGCGCAGCAGGTTTTTAGCCGCCGCGAGGTTTGTAGGCATGTCGTCCACGGCAAGAGCCGCCGGCCGCGGCCCGCAATTTTGCAAGATGGATCCCTCCGGATGCATAATAATCGGTTTGAAAAAAAAGAACCGGATATTGATCCGGTTCTTTTTAATATGTTGCTTTAGACCAAAAACGTTCGACTACGGCCATGAAGTCCGAATAGCGGACAAGCGGCGAAAGCGAGTGGTCGGAGGCGAAAATATAGGCCGCGCCGAGATCTTTCATGCCGTCGATCAACGCGTCCGCTTCGCGGAACATCCGCGCGCGGTCGCCGCTTTCGAGAGTGACGGCGTCCATCCCTCCGATAAACGCGAGCCTGTCTCCGTATTTTTTTGCGAGCCGCAGAGGGTCGCAGCCCGCCTTGCGCTCCAACGGATTTATCGCGTCAAACCCGCAGTCGATCAAAATAGGCACGGCTTCTTCTATGCCTCCGCAGCAATGGAAAACGACGGGCAATCCGAACGACTTGAAAAAATCGACGATCTCTTTATAAAACGGCGCGAATAATTTTTCGAGCGCGGCGGGCGAACAGTAAAGCCCGTTTTTATATCCGAGGTCGTCGCAAACCCAAATGCCGTCGGGGAGGCCGGCTTTTTCGAACAGCAGGCCGTACATGCCCTTGTAAAAATCCGTGTACACCTTGTTAAAATCCAAAACCCATTCTTGATCTGCGGCAAGCGCTTCGAACATGACGAGGTCGCCCATGCTCGAACGCATGTATTCCCAAAGCCCGAGGCCGCCGTAATACGCCCATATATTTTTTTTCCGCACGGCGATGAGCGCGTCTTTGTTGCCTGCGCCTATGCGGCTTTCGCAAGGCTTGACATGCTCGCGGTAATCGCTCTCCCATATTTCGCGCGTAGACATATGAAAATCGATATGCTCGGGCGTGCCCGCCTTATGCTTCCAATTTTTAAATGCTGCGCCCGCGCCGTTTCGCGTCACTACCCATTCGTCCGTTTCCTGCAGCAATTCGTGTACGCCCTGCTTGGGCGCCCAGTCGAACCAACCGCCCGCACATTCCATGTCGAAGAAAAAATGGTCGGCGGGGTTTTCCGGCTTGCCGTTTTCTTCCGGATAGCCTTCTTTGACCCACGCGCCGAGGGTTTCGCCCCAGGGACTGTCGTAGAGCCCCATGCGCGGAGCCTTTTTATTTTTAAGCAGCGAATCGATTATTTCTTTTCCGTTCATACTGCCGTCCTTTCGACCTTTGCTGCTCCATACTATTGCAAATTTTTTGATATGTGGCAAGGCTGCGCCGCGGTCTTTATTTTTTTTTACCCGTCAATTATAATCCGTACGGATCTTACAAATAATTAAAAATTTTTAATAACGCAAGGAGGATGGCCGTTGACTTCACGCGAGAGGGTAACGGAAGTGATCAAGGGCAACAAGCCGGACAGACTGCCGCTTTACGCGTGGCTCGGCAACGAGGAGTTCGCTCCCAAAGTTATCGCGGAGTTTGGAAGCGTGGCGGCCGCGGAAGACAGGTACGAGTTTGACATCACGGGCGCCGGGCCGGGCATAGTGGCGTTTCGGTTCGACCTGCTGCATGATTTTAGGATGACCAAGCCCGATAAAAAAATTACGCCCAAAGAAGCGCTGGACGTGCCGCTGTCCGACCCGGACGACGCCGAAGCTTACGAGAAGATGGCAAAGCACATAAAGCGCGTTGCGGAAACGAACGGCCGCTTTACCTATTCCGGCACATGGGGTTTTTTCGAGGGTTACAACGTCGTGTTCGGCATGGAAGATCACCTCATGCACATGATTGAATATCCCGACGAGATGCACGAGCTGCACCGGCGGCTTGCGGAATGGAACATCCGTTTCGCGGAAAACTGTCTCGACGCCGGCGTGGACATGGTGCATTTTTCGGACGACTGGGGCGCGCAGCGCGGTCTGCTTTTTTCGCCGAAGCTTTGGTACGAAATGATTTATCCGTACTACGAAAAAATTTGCGCCGCCGTAAAAAAACGCGGCGGATATATAAGCCTGCACAGCGACGGCAACATCTCCCAGGTGCTTGACGGGCTCGCCGCGCTCGGCTTCGACGTGATACACCCGTTTCAAGAATCCGCGGGCATGGACTTCGAGGTTTATTTTAAAAAGTATAAAAATAAATTTACGGTGATGGGCGGGCTTGACGTCCAGCAGACTATAGGGTTCGGCGACTACAATAGGCTGAAAAGCGAAATCGAGCGCGTGCTTACGCGCTTCGAGGACGGCGGCCTTATTTTTATGTCGTCGCACGCGGTGCAGCCGCACTGCACGATCGAAGAATTTAAATTCGCGTTCGATTTTATCTACGAATTTTTACGCAGAAAAAAGTAAAAAATAATCGTGAAGCAAAAAGCCGCGGACATTTTTACAAATTTATCTATATGCGGCGCGAACGACAAAACGAAAAAATAATCGTGAAGCAAAAAGCCGCGGACATTTTTGTAAATTTATCTATATGCGGCGCGAACGACAAAAAAGGAGGTTTTTATGCCGTCATTTAAAGCGGATTTGGGTATCAACATGGGCTTTGCGGTAAACCGCTACATCGAGCCCGAGGTTTGGGCGAAGGTTGTCGCGGAAGATCTTGGGTTGTTTAAAGTGCAGTTTGTGGCGGATCTGCTCAACCCTTCGCTGCCGGACGAAATTATAGATTCGCAAATCAAACGGATAAAAAACGCATGCGCGAACTACGGCATCGAAGTGGAAAGCATGTTCACATGCGGCTATACCAGAATAAACCATTTTTTGCACCCCGACGCGGAAGCCCGCGCCTATTGGCTGGAATGGTTCAAAAAATTTTTGGAGATGGGCGCCCGGCTTGGCGCAAAAAATTCCGGCAGCCACTTCGGCATCATGACGTTCGACGTTTTTAACAACCGTTACGACGAACTGCTTGAGGCGGGCGTGACCGGCTGGCAAAAACTTTCGCGCCGCGCCAAAGAGCTTGGCTACGAATGTTTGATATTCGAACCGATGAGCGTCCCGCGCGAAATGGGCAACACCGTCGCGGAAGCAAAAAAATTGATGGACATGGTAAACGCGGACGCCGGCGTCCCGCTGCGCTGCTGCCTCGACGTCGGCCACGCGCCCGACCCTTCGGAGCGCGACCCCTACCCGTGGATTGAAGCGCTCGGCGCCGTTTCGCCGGTGGTCCACCTGCAGCAGACGGTGCTGCACAAAAGCCATCACTGGCCGTTTACGGACGAATATAACAAGCAGGGGATCATCACTCCGGAAAAAGTAGTGGCGGCGCTTAAAAAAAGCGGCGCGGAAAAAACCTTTTTTGCGTTCGAAATAAGCCACAGGGAACATCATGACACGGACTTCCGCATAATAGCGGACTTGAAACAGAGCGCGGACTATTGGAAGGAAGGGCTTGCGAAATGCCTGTAGAAAAAATGAAAGCCGCCGTGCTGCACGGATTAAACGACATGCGCTTCGAACAGGTCGACAAACCCGTGCCGGCGGATGGCGAGGAGCTAATAAAAATTAAAGCGGCGGGAGTGTGCGGCAGCGACCCGGACCGCGTGTTCGGCAAGGGCGCGTACCACTATCCGATAATTTTAGGCCACGAATTTTCCGGCGTGCGCGTTTGCGACGGCAAAAAGGTAACGGTTTTCCCGCTGCTGCCTTGCGGGCGTTGCGGCATGTGCCAGATAGGCGAGTTCGCGAGCTGTTCGGACTACGACTATTACGGCTCGCGCCGCGACGGCGCGTTCGCGGAATACATCGCCGTAAAAAAATGGAACGTGATCGAAGCCCCGGACGAAACCGACCTTGTCGCGCTTGCCATGAGCGAGCCCGCGGCCGTCGCGCTGCATGCGATAGGCATGCTCGGCATCCTGCCCGGCCAAAACGTGCTTATAACGGGCGCGGGGCCGATCGGGATGCTGCTTGGGCAATGGGCGCGGCTTTCTGGCGCGTACAAAATATATTTTACAGACATCATTCCGGCGAAGCTCGACTTCGCCCGGGAACGCGGCTTTCACGCCTACAACGGCGAAACGGTGGACGCGGCGGTTGAGGGCACGGGTTTTTCGGAACCGTTAGCGCAGGTGCTGGCGGCCGCCGGCCCTAAAGCAACCGTGGTGCTTATGGGCAACCCGTCCGGCGGCATCAGCCTCACGCAAAAAGAATACTGGCACATACTCCGCAAGCAGCTCACGCTCCGCGGCACATGGAACAGCATGTTCAACCGCTTCCGCGACGAATGGGCGGTAACCGCCGAGGCGATAGCAAGCGGCAGGATAGACGTGCTCTCGCTCGTATCGCACCGCTACGCGATAGAAGACTGCGCAAAAGCGTTCGAAATGCTGAAAAAACGCGAAGAATTTTCAAACAGAGTCATGTTCGTAATGTAGGGCGCGCAATAAGCGTCCCGCAAGAAATAATAAACAATTGGAGGTTTCATCATGAAAGCAGCGGTATTTGAAGGATTGGACAAAATGGTTGTAAAAGAAATCCCGACCCCAACGCCGAAAGCGGGCGAAATACTTGTCCGCGTCAAATCGTGCGCGGTTTGCGGCTCCGACGTGCGGATTTTCCATTCCGGCAACAGCCGGGTTAACCCGCCGCAGGTGATCGGCCACGAAATATCGGGCGAGGTCGCGGAAGTTGGCGCGGGCGTAACAAAATTTAAAGCGGGCGACCGCATAGCCATAGGCGCGGACGTGCCGTGCGGTCAATGTTATTTTTGCGAAGCGGGCATAGGCAACAACTGCCAGATAAATTATGCGATGGGCTATCAATTCCCCGGCGGCTTCGCGGAATATGTTTGCCTCAACGACATCGTGGTAAACTACGGGCCGCTGCACAGGCTGCCCGACCATGTGAGTTTCGACGAGGGCGCGCTCGCGGAACCGCTCGCGTGCATTTTAAACGCGCTCGAACTCACGCCGGTCAAGCTTAACGACGTCGTGGTCTTCATCGGCTGCGGGCCAATCGGCATGATGATGTGCCGCGTCGCAAAAACCATGGGCGCGTCAAAAACAATCATGCTCGACCGCGAACAGGCGAGGCTCGACCTTGCGAAAAAACTCGGCATAGCGGACCGCTATTGCAACTCGGCAGAAAACGACGGCATAAAATATGTAATGGACGAAACGGCGGGCCTCGGCGCGGACGTGATATTCACGACTTGCCCGGCGCCTGCGGCGCAAATCGACGCTTTAAACATGGCGAAGAACCGCGCGCGCGTTTGCTTCTTCGGCGGGCTGCCAAAAAACAAAAGCCAAGTGACTCTCGGCACCAACATCATCCATTATAAAGAGCTGTTTATCACCGGTGCGCACGGCTCGATGCCCACCCACCACGGCCGCGCGATGGACTTGATTTCGAGCGGCGTTATTAACGTGAAACAATTTATAACGCACACGTTCGGGCTGGACGACATACTGCGCGCGTTCTCCGCGGCAGAAAACTACGAGGGCCTGCGCGTGGTGGTCAACCCATGAACGCAAACGGAAAACCAAAAGGACAGAGGGGCAAAATCAGCCCCTCTATAATGTGTTCTCCTTTGTTTGATTTGGAAAAAAATGTACGCGAGTTTGAGCGTCTCGGCATCGAATATCTGCACATGGACGTAATGGACGGCCGCTTCGTGCCAAACTACATGCTCGGCACGGATTTTATAAGGCAGCTTCGCGCGCTTACCCGGATACCGCTCGACGTGCATCTGATGGTCGAGCGCCCCGAGGATGTTGTCGATTGGTTCGGTTTCGCGCCGGGCGAATACGTTTCGTTCCACTATGAGTCAACCGTCCACGCGCAGCGTGTGTGCGGCAAACTAAAGGACATGGGCGCGAAACCGATGCTCGCGCTAAACCCGGCGACGCCGCTTGCCGCGCTCGATTATCTGCTGCCCGACGTTTCCGCCGTGCTGCTTATGACGGTTAACCCGGGCTTCGCGGGGCAAAAGCTCGTGCCGCAAACATTGAAAAAAATATCAGACCTGCGATTGATGCTTGACGAGCGCGGCTGCTCTCAAATCGAAATAGAAGTTGACGGCAACGTCAGCCCCGAAAACGCGGTAAAAATGCGCAGCGCAGGCGCGGACATATTCGTTGCGGGCACATCCGGCGTTTTTTTAAAAGGCAAATCATTGGAACAAAGCGTGGCGGAATTTAGGGAGTGTATAAAATAAAATGGCGGACCAAAATTTCGAAACGCTTCACGATATGCCCGAAGCGGAGTTAAAAACGCTCGAACCGGAAAGCCTGCGGGAGATCATAGGCCATTGCGAGCTTCAAATATTGCTGACGCAAGAATTTTTCGACTACAACGAAAAATATGTGAAAGGCTCCCAAGGGACGCTGTCCGCGGTGCGTTACCGCACGGAAGACATCGAAGCGAACGTAGAAAAATATTTGAAATTTAAAAAACTCTGCGAGATTTTCCGCGCCGAATACGAAAGCCGCCCGCCGATAGCGGAGCAAATCGCCCTCGAAGCCGAGCGTCAAAAAAAAGCGGACGGACGCAGGCGGGTTTTGGATAAAAGCAAAAAAATTTTGACGCTGTTTGCAAAAGCGCTGGCCCCGATCTTTTTGGCCTGCGCTTTTTTTATGCTCAACGAAAGCAAAAGCGGCATCCCTTATTACGTTTTCATGCACGAATACGCCACGGCTCAAATGGTGCTGTTTATGTCTTACATGACCGCGGTGCCAATACTGGCAACTTATTTTTTGCCGGGCAGGCTCGTGGTCGTGCGCGGTATCGCCCTGTTCGCCGGGCTTACGATGTACGCGATTATTTTGACCTCGCCTCTGTTCCCGTTCGGCGAAGCGGCTCAGGCGGAAATCAACGCCTACATCATTTTTTTGGCCGGGCTTTTCGCGGCGCTTGCCGCGGCATTCTTCTTCCCGGTCAAGCAGAACGACAAAAAGAAAAACAGCCCGCAAATGCCGCATCTGCGCCATCCA
>WRDG01000084.1 GCA_009783525.1 Defluviitaleaceae bacterium
AATGTGATTTTGTTGAGCAGCTCGAGTTTTTTTGGGCACGAAAAAACGGCGGCCGAAATCGGTCCGCGTTCGCACGACCCGAACGCGGCTGTCAGCTCGGAGCGCAGTTCGGCGCAGGAATCGAGCAGACTGCGGTATACCGCGTCCGCGTCCACAGTTCTGTAGCCCAGCAATCGGGCAAGCAGGCTTTTTCCGGTCCCGCTGCCTCCGGTTATGCCAATAACCATAGTGCCACGCTCCGGTTAAAAATTTTTTATTCTGTTTATTTGATTTACTGCGGCTTTATTTTTGTAACCAATACACTGCCGTCTCCGGCAAGCGCGAGATCCGTTAACGCGGCGGGGATAAAAGCCGACCTGCCTTTAAACACGGTAACGGCGTAGCCGCCGTCCGGGCCGGACTGCGCAAAAACTTCGCCGTCTGTGCATGTCACGATAGAAAAAACGCTTCCGTCCGAGCTTAAACGCATTTTTCCGTTTACGGTAACAGACTCAACTGAATAAAAAGGATTTTGCGAAATGTCGCGCGGTTTTTCCGTTTTGATTACATTGACGCCTTTTTTTATGTGCAGCTCACGGGGCTTGCCGTTCGCTTCGGTGCGGTTGTAATCGTACAGGCGGAACGTCG
Organism: Defluviitaleaceae bacterium; assembly: GCA_009783525.1. GTDB lineage: Bacteria > Bacillota > Clostridia > Lachnospirales > WQUN01 > WRDG01. The sequence continues at coordinate 628 of WRDG01000084.1, forward strand.
TGTCGGAATTTTGCTGAACCTCGGCGATTAACGCGCCTTTGGTCAGCGCGTGGACAAGCCCGTCCGGTATTTCAAGTATATCGCCCGGCCTTACGTAAACTTTTTTAAGCTGATCCAAAACCGTGTGCCCGGAATAAAGCGTCTGCATAAAACGTTCGACCGTTACGCCTTCGTTCAAGCCGGCGTACAGATAGCCGCAGTCCGGCGGTTCGATCACGTACCATGTTTCATTTTTTGCGTTTTCGCCGCCGCTTGCATTTTCTTCGCCGGGATGGACCTGCACCGAAAGGTCGTCGCCGGCGTCAATAATTTTTACGAGCAGCGGAAACGTTCCCTTTGCGGCACTTGTACCCAAATAGCCTATGCGGTCGCGCTCCGAAAGCCTCTTTAAGGTTTGGCCTGCATCCGGGCCGTTTTCCGCAATGCTCATGCAGCCTTCGCGGCAGGAAACGTCCCAGCTCTCTCCCGTACCGGGCGGCGGATGATGCGGACCGCCCGCGCCGCGCCCGGGCAGCAGCTTAAGCTTGCCGCCGCCCCAGAGCATTTGCTTGTAAATAGGACGGAACAATATCGGATAATACATTTATTTTCCGCGCCTTTCGAATTCTTTATATTTATCCTTTTACGACAAAATTTATTATTTTGCCGGGAACATACACTTCTTTTATTATGCCGCCGCTATTGAGGCGGTCGCCCAAAAATTCTTTCGCCGCTTGAACCGCGTCCTTACCGTCGATGTCCGCAGGCACCGTAAGCTGCCCGCGCAGTTTGCCGTTTACCTGCAAAGCAATAACGATGTCCGCGGTCTTTAACAGCTCCGCATTATATTCGGGCCACTTTTGACCGAATACGGAGCCCGCACCGCCCGCGCTCTCCCATATCTCCTCCGCCAAATGCGGAGCGAACGGAGCCAGCAGCACGGCGAAATTTTTTATGCATTGTATTTCCGCTCCGTTATATTTTTTTGCCAGTTCCGCAAGCGAGTTGAAATTTTCCATAAACGCGCTTACGACGGTGTTAAGCGAAAGGTTTTCGAGCCTCGTCGTCACGTCTGCGGCGAGCTTGCTGCGCAGGCGCGACCATTCGGCGTTATCCGCTGCGGGTTTGCTTTTATATTCGTAAACCAGTTTCCATAGGCGGTTTAAAAAACGGAACACGCCTTCTATGCCGCTGTCATCCCATTCGCTGTCGGCTTCGGGAGGACCCGCGAACAATTCGTAAAGCCTGAGCGCGTCGCAACCGTAACGCTTGACGGTTTCGTCGGGCGATACGGCGTTGTCTCCAGATTTATCCATTTTTTTTCCGAAGCGGCAGATCATCCCCTGGTTAAACAATTTTTTAAACGGCTCGTCAAAATCCAAAACCCCTATGTCATATAAAAACTTCGTATAAAAACGCGCATAAAGCAAATGAAGCACCGCGTGCTCCACGCCGCCCACATAATAATCTACCGGCAGCCATTTTTTTAACGCTTCGGGCGACGCCAAGGCCTTTGTGTTGTGCGGATCCGCGTATCGTAAAAAATACCAGCTCGACCCTGCCCATTGGGGCATTGTGTTGGTTTCGCGTTTGGCGGCCGCGCCGCATACAGGGCACACGGTGCTGACCCAGTCCGGCATGCCGGCTAACGGCGATTCGCCGGTGTCTGTCGGCAAAAAGTTTGCCACGTCGGGCAGCAGGACAGGAAGCTGGTTTTCGGGAACCGGAACAGATCCGCAAGCCGGGCAGTGCACGACCGGTATCGGTTCGCCCCAGTACCGCTGGCGTGAAAAAACCCAGTCGCGGAGCTTGTAACGCACGGCGCCTTTGCCGACGCCCTGCTGTTCGAGGAACGCGGTTATCTTCGGCTGCGCTTCGTTAACCGGCATTCCGCTGAACTCCGCAGAATTTACAAGCACGCCGTCGCCTACATATGGCAGCACGGTTTCGGACTGCGTGTCTGCGATCACCTGCACGACCGGCAGGTTAAACTGCAGGGCAAACTCGTAATCGCGTTCGTCGTGGGCGGGCACGCACATAATCGCGCCCGTGCCGTAATCGGCCAAAACATAATCCGAAACCCATACGGGCATGGCCGCGCTGCCGGTCATCGGATTTATTGCATAGCTTCCGGTAAAGACGCCGGTTTTTTCTTTGTCTGCCAACCTGTCCACCGACGAGCGCGCCGAAGCCCTGCGGAGGTACGCGTCCATTTCGGCCGCTTGTTCGGGCTTGGTCAGCTCACTAACCAGCGGATGCTCCGGGGCAAGCACCATAAATGTCGCGCCGAAAAGCGTGTCGGGCCGCGTCGTATAGATTGACAGCTTTACGTCGCTGCCGGCAATCAAAAAATCCACGTCCGCTCCGCTGCTTTTGCCGATCCAATCTGCCTGCATCTTTTTTACCTTGGGCGACCATTCGAGGCCGTCCAAGTCGTTAAGCAGGCGCTCGGCGTAATCGGTTATTTTAAGCATCCACTGCCTGAGCATTTTTTTCGTAACCGGCGTTTTGCAGCGGTCGCATACGCCGCCCGCCGCCTCTTCGTTTGCCAAAACAGTTTTGCATTTCGGGCACCAGTTGAGCGGCATTTCTTTTTCGTACGCCAGCCCGCGTTCCATCATCTTTACGAAAATCCACTGCGTCCATTTATAATAGCCCGGATCCGTCGTATCGATCTCGCGGTCCCAATCGTAAACGGCGCTTATTTCTTTGAGCTGCCGCTTCATGTTCGCGATGTTTGCGGCGGTGTTGTCCCTCGGGTGCGCGCGCATTTTTATCGCGTGGTTTTCCGCAGGCAGGCCGAACGCATCCCAGCCCATGGGGTGCAGCACGTTAAAGCCCTGCAGCATTTTATAGCGGCTCCATATGTCGGACAGCACGTAGCCGCGCCAATGGCCTACATGAAGCCCCGCGCCGGACGGATACGGAAACATGTCGAGGCAATAATAGTTTGGTTTTTTTTCGTCCTTTACGGAAATATTTCGGCTTTCCCATATGCCGCGCCATTTTTTTTCTATAGCTGTAAAATCGTATTTTTGCATGCGGACGCTCCTTGCGAAAAAATTTTTTGGAAATGATAACAAAATTAAATAAATTTGTATATCGAAGATAATAATGCGGTCAATGCTTTTTTACGGTTAATTTTTGTTGTATTTGTTATAACTTGTTATAACTTGTTATAACTTGTTATAACTCTTCATAACCTCTATTGCGGCCTCGATGTTTTCGTACGGGGTGCCGGGCACGCATGAGCTCGAAAACGCAAGGAACAACCCGGCCTTCGGCCCGTGCTCTACCAAAAAATCCACCTGCCGCATTACGTCGCCCGGCGTACCGAACGGCAGCTCCCTCGTAACCGAAACGCCCGCTTGGATTATCGGCGAGCTCCCGTCCCTCATTTTCATTTTGCAAATTTTTTTATAGTCCATGCCGTCTTCGTATTGAAAGCCCTGAAAACCGTTTATGCCGCATTCGACGAGCCCGGGCAGCAGCTCCGAAAGGTTTCCGTCGCAATGCCAAAGCAGCGCGAAGCCCGCGTCTACTGCAGGCTTTATCGAATGCGCAAGGCACGGCAGCCACGCGCGCTCCAATGTTTTAAGGCCGACGAGCAGCCCGCGCGAGTCTGCCATGTCGTGGTCGAGCCTGTGGTAAAGCGGCAGGCCCGCGCCGACATACGCCTCGACGACCGCGGCGTTGTGCATAAGCGCGTAATCCGCCCGCAAAGAAAACAAACGGTCGATCAATTCGGGATAAATCGCGTAGGCGGTAAAGTACGGCTCATACCCGTATTGAAAATAATCGAGGCCCGGGAAACGCATCATGCCGTAACCCGCCTTTAAAATATCCGGCCCGAGCAGACGCTGTAAAAACGACTCGCAATTAATCGCGTCGCGTTTAACTTTTTCCGCGTCAAAATTTTTTATCGTCTCGATAATCCTTGGATACTGATATTTTTCTATGTGCAGAGCAACGGCTTCGGGCGAATCGATCACGATGCCGTCGCACACCGCCGCTTTGCCCGTGGTCGCGCCCGCGCCGCCCCTGTAGCCGCGTCTGTCCATCGTAAGCGGATTGTCGGCGAGGTATTGGTCGACCATCGACACGCCTATGTTGTCGAGCATTTCCATGTAAACGTTGTGCGGGTCGCCTGCGTAAGAACCGCTTGCTCTTTTTGCGATGCGCTCTATCACGGAGTGCTCCATTATATGGACCAATCCTATCGGAATATTTTCCGTAGGTTCACGATTAATTGCCGCGAGCGCCGACTGCGCGTTTTTATTTAACTTCACAATAAATCACCTATTGAATTTTTTTTTAATTATGCCATAATTGTTAAAATTTGTACCGATGGTTGCACAACAGTTTCGCGGCTGTCAAAAAAGACGGGAAACACCGTATCATGAAAGGGAGCGGCGGCAATAAATTACGACACAACGCAGGGCGCTTCGGGCGAAGAACTGTTCAACCGTTTCCTTGACGGAAACGAATCCGCTTTTGACGAACTCGTCGCTATGTACATCGACGAGCTGTCAAAATTTATTTTTTTGATCGTTAAGGACTATTACGAAACCAAGCATTTGACTATGGAAGCTTTTGCGCGACTTGCCGCAAGCGGCAGCGCCTTCATGAAAAAATCCACGTTAAAAACATATTTGTTCGCCATAGGTAAAAATCTAGCGCTGCGTTATTTAAAAATGCGCAAAAAAAGCCAGCACATCCCCTACGAAGAAGCCCTCAAGTCGCTCGTAAACGAAGATGACGAACCCTATTCGCTACTTGAGCGCAAAGAAACAAACCGCATGGTAGCCGAAGCGATCAACGAGCTTAAAAGCGAACACAGAGACGTGCTTTTATATCTTTATTTCGACGAAATGAGTTATATTCAAGCGGGGCGCATCATGAAAAAATCCGAATCGCAAATCCGCGGGCTCGCTCACAGGGCTAAAGAATCGCTAAAACGCAAATTAGAAAGCGACGGTTTCATAAAAAGATAAATATTTTATTGACCGTGACGAATCGGTTTTTTCGGAGTCTAATTTAACAAAGACTGATTCTCGAAAAAACCCGTTGAAAGTTGTTTTTTTTGAGATAATATCATACGCGCTACAAACCGGAGGAGGTGTACGGAGTGTTCGACAGCAAAGAAATATCAAAACGGGCGAAACTCCGTGCAATCGAAATACAGGCGGAAACAAAACGGAAAAGGAGGCACATCGAGGCCGCGGCCGTTTTATGTGTGATGTGCGCCGTCATGTCTGTTTTTTTGTTCAACAATCTTCCAACTAAAAACCCCGATATAGAAGGCTATATCGTCAGCATTATCGACGAGCAGACGCCGCTGTCGGTTTCGCCTTTTATTTCAAAGGACGAAAACGCCGTTCCGTTCGACATTTTTTTAGCGGAGCGCACAAAATTATTTCCGGTGCCGTGCTACAGCGCGGTTACCGTACATTCCGCAAGCAACCGCGCGGACATGGTGCTGCCCAACCCACCCGACAGCACCTTTTGGTATTCGTTCGAAATTTTCTTGGCAGATACCGGCGCAGTGCTTTACGAATCGGGTCTTGTCGAGCCCGGCATGTGCATAGCGGACCCGGAGCTTAACGAAACATTGCCGGCCGGTTCATACGAAGCCGTGCTAAAGATCCGCTTCCATGTTTTCGAAAATCACGTCACGTGCGGAGACGCGGACGTTAATTTTATTTTGACATTTAATTAAGAATAACCTCTGTAAAAATACATAAAAAAAATACACCCCAATCGCTTACTGCTTCGGTAAACCGTTGCAAGCGATGGGGTGTATTTTTTTGGCAAATAAACAATTTTGCAATTACACTGCCGAGCCAATCATCGAATACTTTATTATAAGAGATTCGATCAGTTCAATAGCCTTGTCGTCGTTGCCGGTCAAAATAAAATGCAGCAGCTCCTCGATTTTTTTCCCGACCGCCGCTTCATTCGTATATTTATGCAGCACCTCGATGCCTTTTTCGATATTTTCGTAATCGAACTTGTCAATCGCCGTTTTTAAATCGCACAGTTCGGGTTTCAGCAAACTCAAATCAATAAAGACATCCTGCGCTTCTTTATTTATATTCGACAATGCCTCACCTATGTTTACAAGCAGCGTATTAAATTCTGAAATAAGCAGCGCGTTATGCACCTGAATAAAAGAAACGTCCCCCTGCTTGCCCGCTTCTTCAAGTCTTGTCGCTATTTCCGATAAACTGTCCGCGCCTATATTTGCGGACGCGCTTTTTAACGCATGCACATAAATAATGTAAAGCTGCAGATTTTTTGTTTCAAGGGTTTTTTGGATTTCGTCGATTTTTATAAGACCGTCCCTGTAAAAAACGGAAAGCGTTTTGATAAAATTTTCTTTTGAACCGCTCGCAAAAGAAAGCGCTTTGCCGATGTTAATACCCTCAACCGCAATATTTATGTCAAATTCGTTGTCAATATCCGCTTCGCCTTTTGCCGGCTCGCTCCATTTTTCCGCGGGTATCCATTTGGTTAAAATGGAATCCAGTTTAACCGTGTCGATCGGCTTTGACAAAAAATCATTCATTCCGTTTTTTAGAAACATCTCGCCCGCTCCTATCAAAGCGTTTGCCGACAAAGCAATAACGGGCAGATCATTCAGGCCGGGATTTTTTCCGGCAAGCTCCCTTATTTTTTTCGCGGCGGCTATACCGTCCATTTCGGGCATCAAATGATCCATGAACACCAAATCATACTCATTTGTTTTTATTGCCCTTATCGCTTCAATGCCGCTCAAACATGAATGAACCTGCACTTGATACGGCTTAAGCAGCCCTTCCAAAACCGCCAGATTAGTTTTGTTATCGTCAACGCACAATATTTTCGCATTAGTTGCAATAAGTTTTATTGCGTCCTTGCCTATCATTTTACCGTCCGCGTAAAAAGAAGTGCCGTTTAAAAAATTTGCTACCGGAATCGAATAAATAGGCGTGGTGAGCACGCTTATTTTCCGTTCGACCACCACTTCGCCGTACTCTGCTATCAGCATCGTTTTTGCGTTTAACAACAGATCGGGGAACTCGATTTTTGTCTGCTCATATAAAACTGCCGCGACCAAAACATAATTATACCGCCGGCTTTCGGCTTCTTCATAAAATTCTTGGTGCGTGGCGACAAGCTTGAATTTGACTCCCAGTTCATTCATGGTGCGCACTACCGATTTTTGGCATATTTCCCGGCGTTCGAAAATCAACACATTTTTGTCTTCCCGATTTTCCACCTCCGCCAGCTTTTTTTGATCGCGGATTTTTTGCGGCAGTTTTAAAGTGAACACGCTGCCTTTCCCGTACTCCGATACAACGCTTATGTCTCCCCCCATCGCTTTAAGGAAGCTGTACGTTATCGCCAGGCCCAATCCCGTTCCTTCAACATTTTTATTGCTTACAGGATTAAAGCGGGTAAATTTTGTGAACAGTTTTTCAATGTCGCTTTGCTCTATGCCTATTCCGCTGTCTTCAACGATCATTTTCAATTCGACGCTGTCGTCAATAATTTCGCCGCTGATAGTCCAGGAGACAAACCCTTTGTCGGTATATTTAACCGCGTTGCTTAAAATATTTAGCATTATTTGACGCAGTTTTTTCGCGTCGCCCCACAGATGATTTGGTATATTGTTGTCCATGTTGATAACAAACCGCAAACGTGATTCGTATGTTTTTGTTTTGATGATAAACACGACGTCGTTTATTATCGACGAGAGAACATAGTCGTCCTCTACAATTTCAATATGACCGCTTTCAATTTTTGAAAAGTCCAATATGTCATTTATTATTTCCATAAGATTGGTTCCGGCCTGTTTGATGGTCTGTATCTGTTCCTGTACCACTTTAGGTATGTCCTCGCGCAGCGCCAGCTCCGACATTCCGATTATCGCGTTCATCGGAGTGCGTATTTCATGGCTCATGTTCGCCAAAAAATCCGTTTTGGACCGGTTCGCGTCTTCAAGCGCGTCATGAATCAAGCTGCGCTGCAACGCGCCTATTATTAACAATCCCCACGATTTGAATATATTCACTTCATTTTCGGTGAACACCTGCTCCCTG
>WRDG01000085.1 GCA_009783525.1 Defluviitaleaceae bacterium
GCGCCGAATAGCTGTCAAGAAGGGGCTTGTATAATTCGTATGACCGTTCAAAATACGCCAGCTCTTCCGGCGTGGCGGAAAACGAAGTGTATTTAAATCCGGCGGCTGAAGCGAAAATTTTTACGGCCTCGAATTTGTCGAGCGTCCTGCCGGGATTGAAATTGTTTGCGGCGTCGCCCACCATTACCGCGCCGTTGGCCGGGGTGGATATCCAATCGATGGCTGCGTAGGCGGCGTGTGACTGGGGCACGTCCTTGTAAGTTGCGGCGGTAGCCGTCAGAGCGGAAAGCGACAGAACAGCCGCGCATATAAATGCTCCGATCATTTTTTGATGTTTTTTGAAAATCATTGGAAAATCCTCCCGGGCGTAAAATTTAACTACTATTGTTTTGTTTCTTTTGCTTATCTCTTTGCGGCGCTCTACTTATGCCCGCATATGACACAGACGCCGTTGACGAATTAATAATATGATGCATAGCAATTTGCACATTACAGTCATTAATTTCAACGGTTTGTTTACTGTATACATGCATCCTTTTTATATAATATATAAATAGAACAACAACGCCATATTTTAATGCAGCAATGTTATATTTAGTTGTTACTCAGTCTTTAATATCAATTTTAATAAACACATCATTTGCATCCTAAATTGCATCCGTATTAACTAGATTTTCGTTAATTTCAATATTACTTGCCTAATTTTGAATAACGAATACTGCTTGCCCTGCCGGTTATATCGCTTAAAAACGGTTCTATATCGGCAACGGCTATTGAATTTAAATGATTCCATAAAAAATTAGCGTTAACGTTTTTCATCTTCAATATATATATGAACAACATTAGTATTTTTTCATTAGTGATATCTATTTCGCTTGTATTTTTTAAAAGAGATTCAAGTATCAAGCCATTTTGTAAATCACTTCTTTGAGTTGAATCACTTCCAAAATCATTAGCAAACACATTTTCTATGGTAGTCTTCATTATTCTTAGCTCGTGTTCTGTTATAGATACGAAATTCTTGAATTTTTCAACAGAAGTGTAATTGTTTAAAAAAAGTATAAATTGTTGATAAATTTGTCATCTTCTTTTTCAATTATTAACCTGAAAGGGTCGCATATCCAATAATCGCAATACCTCTCCCTGTAAAATGGAGCCGGCACGGTATTTTTTGAATTCATGGAAAATATCAAGTATTCGTTTCCTTCCACTATTTCGGGCGACTCATAAGTTGATTTATATGATGAAATATCTGATCCCATTGTAATTGTCATACCTTCAACAAGATTATTTTCCGTGTCAGAATAAACAACAGACGTTATCGTAAAGTCAAACAATAAATTGTCCTACATCATAGGTGAACCGCTAATTCCTTTGATTTCAACAAAAATGTCGCGCACGTTCGAAACGAAACCGATAACGGCCATGTCATTATCAGTAAATATAAGTTCATCGTCGGTATATGCAATTGAAAACTCAGCGTACTTTACTGGGTCGGCGGGATCGACGTGATACACTTTAATATCTTCATCACTGTGAAGTAATTCTGCCGGCCCGTAATAATCCATGCTTGCGAATGAAACGTAACCATTTTTTAAATTGTCTGCTTTATTATCAATGACTGCCGTTTCGTTATCGTTTAAAAAACCGTCCTGTCTGTTACCGGGTATTTTTGTTTTTGCACATGAAGCCAAAAGCATAGCTGACAATGTGGCGGCAAGAAAAATCGATAAATTTATTTTCATTTTTTATTCATCCCATATTAAACGGTAATGTTAAAATTCATTTGTAAAAATGGCTTGCAGTGCCGTTTGAAAAGCCGATTTACAACGGAATCTTCTATATTTTGCTTGTTGTTGAACGGCAAACGTTTATGCCGAAAGTCAAAAAACCAATTTTAAAAGTATCTCGAATTCCACGTTGACACGATGCCTACCTTAGTAAGTCCCGATACCTAAAGGTTCAAGATTGCGACAATTTTATTACCGTGAAGGTTATCAAGCGCATCAACAGCCGGGGTGCAAACGTTCCGCAATTGGATACAGCTTGCTTTTATTGCGGAGCGTCACATTTATACATCAATAATAAATTACCGGTAAAGTCAGTTTTTTTGCATAGCTTGCGTTTGTACGGTTTTTGTTACATACAGCGAGCGTATCATCGGCATCGCTTTTGAGATCGCTCTTTTTGCCGCATGGGCGGCGATGCTTCCCGGAAAATATCCGAAAACAGTCGGGCCGCTTCCGCTCATGGACGCGCCGTATGCGCCTTGCTGTTTCATTATTTCAATAAGACCGTAAATTTCCGGATGACTTGCCGCCGTAACCTGCGTCAGCGCATTGCCGAAGCAAAGGGCGGCTTTTTTTATGTCGTTTTCATGCAATGACCTGAGGAAAAAACCGGTGTAATCGGTCGGTTTAACGTTTGGAATGCTGTCATACTGTGTGAAAGCGTTTTTGGTCGAAACACTTACAGACGGCCGCGCAAGCAGCACCCAAGACGCAGGCAGCGGCGCGAGCGGACTTAGCACTTCACCTATGCCTTCGGCGAGCGTCATCCCCCCGTTTACACAAAATGGAACGTCCGCGCCGAAAAGAGTCCCTATGTCCGCAAGCTCCTCGGTTGTGAGGTTTAAATTAAAAAGGGTGTTCATTCCGCATAAAACGGCGGCACAGTCGCTGCTGCCGCCTGCAAGACCCGCCGATATAGGTATCGTCTTTTTTAGTCCGATAAAAACGCCGCACTGCAGAGAAAACTTCTCGATCATATAATTTGCCGCTTTGTGCACCAAATTACGCTCGTCGACGGGCAGTTTGGGATGGTCGCAGTCCATTTTAAACTTATATTTATCAACTTTTTTTATTAAGACGTCGTCATGTAGTTTTATCGACTGCATCACCGTGCGCAGGCCGTGGTAGCCGTTCGGAAGCGTTCCCGTTATATCAAGGGTTAAATTAATTTTTGCGTATGCCTGAACATTAATAAAATCCATTTTTTTGCGCTACCGCTGTTCCCGTTCCTGTAATTTGTTTAAAAAACCGCAGAGCCAGCGGTTTATCGCTGGGTTGATGTTGGTTTCGCTTTCGTAAACGTTGAACGCAGCCTCGAAATTGTTTAGCTCGTACAAATTAAGCATGTCCACGAGCCGCAGCACGTCGAGTAAAAAATTACTGAAGACGATTTCGGCGTTGAGGTTGCCGTTAAGCGTGATAACGTCGAAAATGTCGGGCCTGTTCTTGATTTCTTCCATTACGGCGGGATGGAGGTTCATGTGGTCGGTGTGCCTTTTATACATGATCGAAAGTTTATCGTCGGCCCGGCTGCGGGACAGCAAGCGCTCGATTATTTTGTCGATGTTGCAATGCAGGTCGACGACGAGTACGCGCCAGCCTTTTTCCTTTATGAACTTGATAAGATTTATCGCTTGTTGCCTGTTCCTCGGGAAGCCGTCGATAAGCCCCGGATGGTTAGAATCTGCGAAATCGCAAAAAATTCGGTATGCGACCTTATCGTCAATTAATACGCCCTGTTCGGTAAGCTGCTTGATCTCCGGATCGTCTGTCGCTCGCCGTCTGAAAATGTCGCCCATGCCGGCCGCGTTGACTTCGGGCAGCCAGTGCCGCTTTATGCCTTCGACGAGCGTACCCTTGCCCGCACCAGATTCGCCGAGCATCAAAATAAAATCCCATTTTTCAAGAATAGGCGGCTTCCGCGCCATAAAAAATCCCCTCTGCACATTTCTGCAGAGGGGAGCATAACATAACAGCGGTTTCTTTACAAATATTTGTATAGTTTTAACGTGTCCGCTTTGGGCTTCTGTACGGGTTTGCCGCAAAAAGAATCCCGGAAATTGGAATGATTATCCATCCGAACGCCCACCATCCCATGATCATGCCGAGTAGTATGTATAAAAACGGCGAAAGGGCTACAATTTTTACGTTGCTTGGCATCGGCGTAAAAAATATCGCCGAAACGGGGATTATTAACCAACCCCATGCCCACCAGTTTAAAAAAACTCCGAGCAGAATGTAAATGAAAGGCGACAGCGCGATAATCTGCCAGCTTTTCAACTGTGTGCGTCCGCTTTTTGTCTCGGGCTCCGTCATCTCTTCAATTGCCGTATCGACGCGCGCGATTTCGTAATCGGTTTTGCTTTTGTCGTTGCTTCTGTTTTCTTCCATTTGGCAGCCTCCTTAAAAAATTTGGTATTTGTTTGCAATGAAACATACGTATTGGGCGGCAAAATGTTTGAATTAATTTTCAAATGAGCAATTGTAAATCATTGAATATTTATTTTCCGATAATCCACATTTTTATAATAGCCATACATTCTCTCGGTAAATAATACGGCAGCGCGTAAAAAGGCGTGCCCGCGTACACATGTGACGCATCGAGCCCGGCTGCCCGGGCGAAACGAACTGCGCGGAAAATATGGAACTCGCTTGTAACGACGGCGACCTTTGCGTCGGGTGAGAAGGGGAGCGCGAGCGGAGCGGAATACAGCATGTTTTCGTAGGTTGAGGACGAGCGGTTTTCCATGATTATTTTTTCTTTCGGGACGCCGTTGGCTGCGAGGTAAGCTTGCATTACGAGGGCTTCGGGAACAATTTCGTCCTTGCCCTGTCCGCCGCTTACGATAATTATGCAGTTTTGGTTTTTTTCATAATATTTTACGGCGGCGTCGAGCCGCGTTTTTAATACAGCCGACGGCTCGTCGCCGACAACGCGCGCTCCCAAAACTATCAGCACCGGTTCGTTATAATCTGCGGTTTCATTGACGCCGTAAAGCATGATGAACGTAAAGCAAGCGGCGGCGAAAACAACGCCGATTATCAAAATTCTTTTTATCCATTTTATGTATGTTTTTTTACGCTGGTTCATCGATCTTTGTTGGGACATTGAACAACGGATAAAAAACGAACAGGATAAGCGTAAAAATTCCGCACATTAACATCGCGGCAGGGAACCCGGCGGCGCCAACGGCAAATCCTCCCGCAACCCCGGCCGCAAAACGCGGCAGATTAAGCCCGATAGCGAAGTAGAGCGTCTGCCCGGAAGCCCGAAGAGACGGCGCGGCGTTTTTGTTTATGTAATACGCGAGGCAGTATGCGATCACGTTGGGGAACGAGCCGGTCAAAAAATTTATTCCGACGACGGCAAGCATGCTGCTGCCAAAAAAAGCCATGACCAAAAGACGCGCCGCCTGTGTCGCAACTGAAAACCAAACCAGTTTTTTCGGCCCGAAGTAATTGATTAGCTTATCGAAGAAAAAAAATATGGCGATTTCGCCAATAAAATTAAAGAAACAAGTGACGCCCCATGCCCACTGCGGTTTGCCGAGTGTGAACGTAAGGTGCGCCGGCAGGAAGTTTAAAAGGCAGCCGTTGCCTATTTGCACGGCCGCTAAAATAATGAGCACCGATATGTATTTTTTATCTTTAAAAAACGGCGCGAGCGAAAATTCGCGCTTGCTTAGTATTTGGTTCTTATTTGCAAATCGCCGTTTTTGCGCTTTAAAAAATCCCTTGCTCTCGGGATTTTTTTCACGCGAATCAGAGTTAATCATCGGGTATTTAGCGTAACCGCGCACCGGCGGAGCTAATTTTATAGTTATTGCGGCAAGAACCGCGAACACGGCGTATGAAATAAAAATGATTTGAATGTCTATTTCGGTAAAAAAAGTAAGCACAAGAGAAACGGCGCAAAAACCCGCTGTGCCAAGGGCGCGTATGGGGCCGTACTTTATACGGGCTTTGGTCGTTTGCTCTAAGGTAATCGAATCCACCAAACCACCGTGGGGCGACATAAAAAACATGAAAACGCCCGCGCCGATAAACAAAAACCAAAAATTTCCGCTTGCCGAAAGCGCAAAAAAAACAACAGAGGCGGTCACTAAAAGCAGAGCCGTCACGTCGTTTTTATATTTTGCCCTGTCCGCGGCGCGTCCCCAAATTAATAAAGCGGCTACCGCCGCAAGCGGGCCCGCGGATAAAATAAGTCCCGTTTGAAAATCGTCCATGTCGCGCAAGCCCAGATATATGGGTATGAACGTGTAGTAGAGCGCGAGGCTCGAATACATAAAAATATTCGCGGGGTACAGCCAATATGATTTTTTTTGAGTGTCCTGTCTCATCGGAGACGATTGTAGCAAACATCACTATATGCGTCAAAAACATTTAAACAACAGCATTTGCGACGTCAGCGCTCTTTCAAGCCTTATTGCGATCCCCGTGTTAATCAAGTCGATGCCTTGCAATTCAATAAAGCGGCTTTCGTTATCGAAGGTCGTTTTATATTTTTTTCCCGGATCCAAACCCCTTGGACGAAAAACATATTCCGTTTCGGCATAATCATAGTTCCTAAACAGCATGACAAGCGCGGCGTCCGCGTCGGGAGCCGCGTATTCAATTACGCACCAGCCGTTGTCGCGCGAAATATTTGCGCGGGGTGTGTGGTGATATACATCGCAGCCGACGATCAAACTGCGTACGAAATTTTTATATAAGCCGACATATTTTTTGTATATGCCCATGCGGACGTCGTTCTCGTTTTCTTCCATGTCGCGGACAGCTTCAATCACAAATATATTGCTTAGCATCATCACGCGGAAATGGTAGTCCATGTCGCCGTAAAGCGAGTAGTCGCGGTTCATGGGGTAGTAGTGCCGCAAAAGCTCCGGCGGGTAAATAATAGTCATGCCGTTTAAGCCCAACACATTTGCAGGCTGCTCCGTATAATCCGTTTGGCAGCTTATGTGCGTTCGCTTCACCATCCCAAGGTCATTTCTGCCACCTCCCGCCGCGCAGTTTTCAAAGGCCACGTCCGGAAATTCTTTGGCGAGCCTGTCGAAGATTTTATACAGCGCCTTCACATGACCCCACTGTGTGTTTACCACATACCCGTCCTTTACATAATTTCCTTCTTCTCCCGCGCTTCCCGAATTAAAATCAATCTTGAAATAATCGGGCCTATATTCCCGTATCACGCGGACCATTTCCGCTTCCACCCAATCCGAAACCTCCGGCTTGCTCAAATCAATCATGTCTGAGCTTCGTTCGAAATTGTCGAGCTTAATTAACCAATCGGGGTGCAGCTTCCTTATCTCGCTTTCGCTTCCGAAAGCCTCCGGCTCCATCCACAAACCGAAAAGCATCCCCTTCGAATGAATATATTCGCGGATGACGTCTAATCCGTTCGGGTTCCAATTGCGTGCGTCCCAATCGCCGCGTTTGCCGGGCCACCAATTATTGGAATCGAGCCCGTACCATCCCGCGTCGATTTCGTAAAACTCTAAGCCCATTTTTTTTGCGGTATCCACCTGTCGTTTAACATAGTCTTCATTACCCATGATTACGCGTCCCTGACCGATCATCAGCCGCTTTTCGGGCGGAGCGGGAAGCATCGCGCTGCGGCGGATGTGCGCGTGCGTTTCTTGCACGCAGGCGTCTGTGTCGCCCACTATGTGCGCCAGATGCACAACCGGTGAAGCAACCGTTTCGCCGGGCGCGATCAAGACAAGCGGCGGCGCGGCATGAGGCCCCATCGAAAAATAAATTCGCGAGTCTGCCGCGTGCTCCTCTTGATCAACCAAAAAAGAAAATTTCCAGTTAGCGGACCATTCCAAATGACAAACGAAATTTTCGCCGTTCAATCGGTTTTGCAGCATAAAATACGGCACGCCCCATCCGGAGCGCCCCGTCGCGTTCGCAAACGAAAACTCTCCGTTTTCAAGCGGCTTCCATGTGAGATTGCCTTCCCAGCCGGGTTTCGTTTCGTTGGTGTAAACGAGCGTGTAAATACTTTTGCAATGCCCGTCCGTGGCCCTTTTATAATTCGGCATTTGCCAAAGCATGCCGGCCGCCGGACTGACATTCGATAAAGCGGCCGGTTTATCGGACGTGTTGGTAATATCAATCCATCGCTCCATAAAATTTGTTCCGTCGCACCGCGTATGCAATTTCACTTTTACCGGACGCACCCCGTGCTTTAGCGAAACGACGGCGTGGCTTCCCTTGTTGTATTCGAAGGCTTCGCCGCTTTCCCATTCCCAGTGCGAATTTAAATTTTGCCCGTCCATTTCCAAACGGAACGCTTCGACGGGCGCGCTTCCAATCAGCCACTTGACCCAGCCGGAATCGTTCCACGGAGTACGCCAATCTCTTCTGACGCGGCCGTTCGCCGAACGCATGCCGACCAAATATCTACCTCCCGCGAGGCATTCGCTTAACACGTTTGCGCCGCTTGTATAGCACACGCCCTTTGTTTCGTTGTCCGCGAATTCGACGCGGGAATTTGAAAATGATTTCATCTGCTGCCTCCGGAGGTTGTATTTGAATTTATTGCGAAATAAATATTTTCATTGCACATAATTTATATTTAAGGGATAAATATATCAAACGTGATTTTTATTTATAAGGTATCTCTAAACCACACGCAAAGAATCAACTTTGGTTTTTTTTCTTTGCGCAGAATCAACTTCGGTATTTTTTCCTTATCGTTCGGTATTTTTTTTTCGTTTCGTTCGAAAAAAAACGTCTAAAACGGGTTTATA
>WRDG01000086.1 GCA_009783525.1 Defluviitaleaceae bacterium
TCAGCTCTTTGTCCTGCACGAGCCCCATGTCGACGGAAATATTCGCGGGAAAAACCCCCGCAACCACAATGTCGCTGCCTTTGCGGGCGGCTTTGACCGCTTCTGTTATCGTTCCCTGCGCGCCAACGCACTCGATGATTAAATCGGCGCGCTCGTCGCCCCATAAGTTTTGCAATGCGTCCGAAGTGGAAGTTTCGTTTAAATCGACGGCATGGTTTACGCCGCAATCTTTGGCGAGCGAAAGGCGGTTGCGGTTGTAGTCGCTCACCGCTGCTTCTGCCGCACCGAGCGCGAGAGCCGCCTGCGCCGTCAATATTCCTATTGTTCCCGCGCCCTGAACAAGCACTCGCTTGCCCGAAACGCCCGCGCGTTTGCAGGCATGAACCCCCACCGCGAGCGGCTCAAGCATCGCGCCTTCTTCGGGCGTGATTGTATCGGGCAGTTTTAAAACCAACCGTTCGGGGACGCAAAAAAATTCTTGCATCGAACCCGCAACCTGGCATCCGATAACCTTTAAACTGTCGCATATATTGTAGCGGCCGTCGCGGCAGTTTTTACATTCATTGCAATAAAGCTGCGGCATGGCTGTCACGCGGTCGCCCGCGGAAAAATTTTTTCCTTCTTCGCCAATGCTTTCTATTACCGCGAAAAATTCGTGGCCTAAAACGATCGGCGTCGTCATGAACGGATGCTCCCCGTAGTATGCGTGAATGTCCGAGCCGCAGATGCCGCTTTTTATCGGCCGCAGCAAAACCTCGCCGGGTTTGGGGACGGGTTTTGGCGCGTTTGCCTGAACAATTTTTTGTTTACCTGTTTGAACCATCTGTATCATATGCTTCCCCTTTTTTATTTCATGTATAACACAATAAAAAACTATTTTACAAATTTATTTTGTATAATGAAAATCAAAGTTTGCATTGTTGAAACGGATTTTGGCCCATACATAGAAGGAGCGCTTGATGTCAGCAAAAAATAAAATTTTGATTATTGAAGACGATCCTCATATCGCGGAATTGATCGCAATCTATTTAAATAAAGAAGGCTACGAAACTCTCGCGGCGGACAGCGGCCGGAAAGCAGTCGACATATTTTTGTCCTACTCGCCTCAGCTTGTGCTTCTCGATCTCATGCTTCCGGGTACGGACGGTTATCAGGTTTGCCGCGACATCCGCCGCGAAAGCGACATACCCGTGATAATGCTCACGGCAAAAAGCGAAACCTTCGATAAGGTGCTCGGGCTGGAGCTGGGCGCGGACGATTACATCACAAAACCGTTCGAACCAAAGGAGCTCGTTGCGCGCGTCAAGGCTGTTTTGAGGCGCTACGGCGAAAAAAGCCTGCCGCAGGATAATTTGGTCGCATTGCCAAACCTTACGGTAAACCGCGCCGCGATGACCGTTTCATACCACGGCGCCGCCCTCGACCTCCCGCGGAAAGAATTCGAACTGTTTTTATTTTTGGTCACGCATCCCAATGTCGTCTATACCCGCGAGCAGCTGCTCGAACATGTATGGGGCTTCGATTTTTACGGTGAAACACGCACGGTGGACGTCCACATAAAACGGCTGCGCGAGAAGATGACTGAGCCGGACGGCTGGGGTATCAAAACCGTCAGGAGCGTCGGCTATAAATTCGAAAATTAAAGGGGCTCGGCATGCAGGATCAATTGAACCCGCGCGAGCGGCAGGAGCAGCACGAAAAAAATTATTTGAGCGAATTCGCGGCAAAAAGCGCCGAAACCAAAGGCAGAAAGATTCACGCCGAACCCTGCGGCCTCCGAACGGAATTTCAAAAGGACCGCGACCGCATCACGCACTGCAAGGCGTTCCGCAGGCTCATGCACAAAACGCAGGTATTCGTTTCGCCGGAAGGCGACCACTACCGCACGCGCCTCACGCACACGCTCGAGGTCGCGCAAATCGCGCGCACCATTGCCCGCGCCCTTCGCCTCAACGAGGACCTTACCGAAGCGATCGCGCTCGGGCATGACCTGGGCCATACGCCCTTCGGGCACACGGGAGAAGACGCGTTAAACAGCCTGTCGCCCGACGGCTTCAAGCACAACGCGCAGAGCCTCCGCGTCGTTGACTGTCTTGAGAACAACGGCGAAGGCTTAAACCTGACCTACGAAGTGACCGACGGGATCATAAACCACCGAAGCGTTTGCTTCCCGTCCACCGCCGAAGGAAAAACCGTGCAGCTCTCTGACAAAATAGCATACATGAACCACGACATAGACGACGCGCTCCGCGCCGGTCTGCTTAACCAAAGCGACCTGCCCGCGCATGTATCGGCGCTGCTCGGCGAGACGAGCTCAAAACGAATAAATTTTTTAGTTAACAACGTTATCGACAACAGCCGGGGCACCTCAGACATCCGGCCGGAACCCGAAGTCAAGCAGGCAATGGCGGATCTGCGCTCGTTTCTTTTTGCTAACCTTTACGCCTGTCAAATCCACCTCGCCGAACGAAAAAAAATACAGTCCCTATTGGGACTGCTTTACGATCATTACATGAAAAACACCGGCGATCTCCCGCATGAGCTGCTCCACCGCAAAAACTTCGGCGACAGCGATTCGCGGATTGTATGTGATTTTATAGCGGGCATGACGGACCGCTACGCCATCAAGCAGTTCAATCTGCTGTTCGTGCCCGCCGTTTGGGAAAACTAAAAATTTATTTAGTTGTCATTATTGAAAAAAGCGTTATTTTGCCTTTATTTACATAAAAACGAGACTATTTTTTTGCTGCGTCCCGGTACATTTGCAACAGATATTCTTCTTTGTAATCCAATACTTTGGGGACATAGTTTTGAGTTTCTGCAAAGGGCGGCACGCCGCCGTGCCTCGCCACCGCGCCGGGCCCCGCATTGTATGCGGCAAGCGCAAGGGTTTCGCTGCCGCCGAACAGGTCGAGCATGCCGCGAAGGTACCGCGACCCGCCGTCTATGTTTTCGTTTATGCTGTACGGATTTGAAACGCCGAGCATATCCGCAGTGTCCGGCATGAGCTGCATGAGACCCATTGCGCCGGATTTTGAAACGGCGGCCGGATCGTAATTGCTTTCCTGCTTTATTACAGCCTTGATCAAATTCGGATCGAGGCTGTATTTTTTTGCCGCTTCAATAACCGCATCGTCGATAGACGTAAGTTTTTGTTCGTCGTTTTGATATTGGCTTACATATAAATTAAGCAGGTTTGCGAAACCGTCCGAAACTGCAGAATTTACTTCTTTTGAACCGCCGCCCGCTTCGTTTGCCGCCGCGCGGTTTTTTACAAGCACTTTTTGGACGGCGGGAAACTCCGCGGCAATACTTTGCATTATTTCATTGTAGAGTCCGGCCGCGGAAATCATTTGCCGGTTCTCGTTTCAACCGTACCCACAATCCAATCCAGCAGCGGCCTCATTATTTTGCCGAACCATTTATGTTTTCCGAATAATTTTACCGCCGTAGGGCTTACCGCATAATAAACGGCGATAAAAATTTTGCCCAAAGGATTAAAGACCAGCTCTTCGTCGCGGTATCGCCGTAGTGCTAAAACTTCCGGGCAATTGTACGAACCGTAGACGCATGTGGCTACATAGCAGCCCTTTTTGTTTTTTTTGTTGGCGGCGATCTTTTGATTTATCTCCTCAAGCGCCGCCCGGACCGACTCGGCGCTTTCGTTTACCGGGTCGAGCTTTAAAAATTTTTCGTAGTCGCTCACGGCGTCCTGATATTTTTTAAGCTCATAATGTAAAAAGCCGCGCTTTTCATACGCGTCCGTGTTTTCTGGATCGATTCTGATGACAGCGTTAAAATCGTCGAGCGATTTTTCAAACTCCCTTAAATGAAAATACGCGAGCCCTCGGTTGTAATACGGGCCTGCGTTTTTGTCGGGTGATATTTCTATTGCTTTGGTGCAGTCCGCCGCCGCCTTTTGATATTCTTCCATTTTTATGTAAAGGCCGGCGCGGTTTATATATGCTTCCGTATACTCGCTGTCCAAATCTATTGCCTTGCTTAAATCCACGAATGCTTTGTTGCCGCTGCTGTCCGAATTTATATAAACGAGCCCTCGGTTGTAATATGCAACGGCTTCGGCGGGGCTTATTTCGATCGCCTTGTTGATGTCGTCAATAGCCTTTGCATAATTTCCGGTTTCGGCATACAGTTCGCCGCGAAGCAGATACGCTTCCGTTTGCCCGGGATTTTGTTCGATGTGGTCTTCTATGTAGCCGAACACCGCATCCCATCCGCCGTCTTCATAACCCGCCGTCGCCTTTTCGAACAACTCTTCATAGATCTTATGATCTATCATGTTTCAAGCCTCCGCTGAATATAATCATTTGATGTCTCGAAAAAAAATTTATGCTACTATACATTGTACGTACAAATATTACAAGGATTGATAAATATTTATGGACGATAAAGCTGTCCGCACTCTCGAATATAACAAAATTATCGAATCGCTTACGGAACGCGCGGTTTCCGCCGCAGGAAAATCTGCGGCGGCGGAACTGCTGCCCGCAGACGACATTTTTTTTATAAGGCGCGCGCAAAAAGAAACCGCAGAAGCGGCGTCGCTCATCGTTAAAAAAGGCAGCTTGCCCTTGGGCGGTATACGCGACATCCGCGGGCCGCTTGCGCGTTCCGTAATCGGCGGGACACTCTCCATCGACGAGCTGCTCGACGTAAGCGATTTTATTTACGTTTGCGGCAAGGTTAACACATATTCGCCGAGCGACGAAGAATATCCGTTGTTGACGCCGTATTTTGAAGCCGTTTTAAAAGCCGAGGAAGTCGAAATCGAAATAAACCGGTGCATAAAAAACCGTACCGAAGTAGCCGACGGCGCAAGCCGCAAGCTTTCGGAAATCCGCGTCAAAATAAGACAGGCGAACGACCGCGTGCGCGATCATTTAAACAATGTGATCCACTCGCAAACATATAAAACGATGTTGCAGGAAGCCCTTATCACAATACGGAACGAACGTTTCTGCGTGCCGGTCAGAGCCGAATGCAGGCACAGCTTCCCGGGCATGGTGCACGACCAGTCATCCACGGGCGCGACTCTTTACATCGAGCCGCTCAGCGTCGTGCAACTCAACAATTCGATACGCGAGCTGCTGTTCGAAGAAAAAAAAGAAGTCGAACGCATACTTCAAATATTAACGGGACTTGTCGCAAGCCATGAAGATATTTTACGCGCAAATTCCGAAACGCTCGCTTTTTTGGATTTTACGTTTGCGAAAGGCGAGCTCGCCCTTTCAATGAGGGCAACCGAACCGGTTTTTAACTCCGGCGGATATATAAACATAAAAAAAGGCCGCCACCCTCTGCTGCCAAACGACACGGTCGTGCCGGTCGATATAACGCTGGGCGGCGGCTTTACCATGCTGCTCATAACCGGCCCGAACACGGGCGGCAAAACAGTCGCGCTAAAAACAGCCGGGCTTTTTACATTGATGGGGCAGGCGGGTTTGCATATACCCGCGTTCGACAATTCGGAGCTTTCGGTTTTCGATAATGTTTTTGCGGATATCGGCGACGAACAGAGCATCGAACAGAGCCTCAGCACATTTTCATCGCACATGCGCAATATCGTGCGTATTCTTGGCGCGGTTACGCCGCGCTCGCTCGTGCTGCTCGACGAACTCGGAGCGGGCACGGACCCGACCGAAGGCGCGGCGCTTGCGGTCGCTATACTGCGCCATCTCCACGAAAACGCAGTTCGCACGATTATTACGACCCACTACAGCGAGCTTAAAATATTCGCCATCGCCACGCCCGGCGCAGAAAACGCAAGCTGCGAGTTTGATGTCGAATCGTTAAAACCCACATATAAACTGCTTATCGGAATACCGGGCAAAAGCAACGCTTTTGCAATTTCCGCGCGGCTCGGCTTGGCGGAAGAAGTAATAAATGAAGCCCGCGACGTGCTTAGCCGCGAAGACATCCGATTTGAAGACCTCATCACGGATCTCGAAATAAACAAAAAAACGGCGCACGCCGAAAAGGAACGCGCCGAACAATTCCGCCGGGAAGCGGAAGTTTTACGAAAAGAAACCGAAAATTTAAAAGACAGGCTTAACACTCAAAAAGAAAAAATTTTGCGTGAAGCGCGCGAAGCCGCGTTCGATTCGGTGCGGAAGGCGCAAAGCGAAGCCGACGCCGCCGTCAAAGAATTTAGGCGCAGGACAAACGAAAACACAGACCCGCGTAATTTCGACGACGCCCGCAGGATAATGCGCGAATCTTTGTCAGGAATGGAGAAAATGTTCGCCCCGGATTCAAGCACTGCGCATACGCGCGAAATCAAACCGTTCACGGAACAAATCCGCGCAGGCGACCGCGTATTCGTTTTGTCGCTAAATCAAAGCGCCGTAATAGTAACGCCGCCCGATGAGGACGGCGAAACGGAAATAAGTTTGGGAAGCATTAAAATGAAGGTTGGAATAAAAGACCTCTGCCCCGACCAAGCGGAGCAAAAGAAACGAAGCATACTGTATGACGCTCCCAATTCGGTAAAATCCGGAAAAAGTATGAACATAAAAAATGAAATAGATCTCAGAGGGCAACTGGCGGCCGAAAGCATAGAAATAACGGACAAATATCTTGACGACGCCTGCCTGTCGGGATTGAAACAGGTAACCATCATACACGGCAAAGGAACCGGCGCGCTCCGCAACGCGGTGCAAACGCATTTAAAAAACCATCCGCATGTAAAAAGTTATCGGCTCGGCACATTCGGCGAAGGGGAAAACGGAGTGACCATCGTCGAACTTCAAAACGACTAAGCGATCCGTAAAATATAGCGGATCATAAAAAATATATGGAACCCGCTGCCGCCCATAACAAGCAAATGAAACAGCTCGTGGAATCCGAACCATTTTATTTTAAATTTTGGCCATTTGAGCGCGTAAAAAATTGCGCCGACCGAATAAACCGCGCCGCCCGAAATCAACATTATTACACCCGCTAGCGGTATCGCCCTAATCAGCGGGAAAAACGCAGCAAGCACGAGCCAGCCCATAAACAAATAAATGGCGGTTGACAGCCAGCGCGGCGCGTTAATCCACAGAGCCTTTAAAATTATACCCGAAAACGCGAGCCCCCAAATTGCAATCAATAAACCCCAGCCCCACGGCCCGCGGAGCGGAAGCAAACAAATCGGCGTGTACGTTCCCGCTATCAGGACGAAAATCATCATGTGGTCTACCCGGCGTAAAATCGCAATCACTTTTTCCGGCACGGGCAGCATATGGTATACGGTGCTTGCCGTGTAAAGCAATATGAGCGCCAAACCGAAAATTGCGAACGCCACCACATATACATGACTGCCGCGCGATAACGCCATGTTGATAAAAAAAACTGTGAACGCGAGCGAGATGACGGCAGCCGCCAAATGCGTCATCGCGCTGAACGGATCCCTGATCTTTTTGAACATGATATACCTCCTTGTTTTTTTGCTACGTCATGTAGTATCGATAACTATGTGTTGAATTAATATAAACCCGTCATATAATTATTGCAAGCATTTTTTTGCTGAGGAGAAAATAATTGGAAAACGAGATTGATTTATTAATGTTAATCGAACAAGCCGTACGCGACGACGCGATTGACGCGTCGCAAATACCGGGCATCGACCTTTACATGGACCAAGTGACAACTTTTTTGGAAAACGCGCTCGGCGGCAATAAGCGGAACGATACCGAAAAAGTTATGACCAAAACGATGGTCAACAATTACACCAAAGACAAGGTGCTACCCCCGCCCGTCCATAAAAAATATTCAAAAGACCATATGCTGATGCTCATCATCATCTACCACCTCAAGCAGTCGCTATCAATCGGAGACGTAAAAAAACTCCTGCCCGAAAATATGAACGCCGCCGCCGAATTTTACGGCGCGTTCGAATGTTTGCAGCGCGACGCAAAAAAAACAGCGGCAGATTCAATTGACGCGTCCCGGCAAAAATTAATGCCGCCCGAAGATAAAAACGGCAAAGAAAAAATTTTACTGCTTATCATTTCATTAATATTGGAAGCGAACACAAAAAAACAGCTTGCGGCAAAATTGATAGACAATTTTTTCGGATGAAAAAACGAGGCGGGATAATATCCCGCTACTGTAAGACAACCACATTGTCATTCTGAGCGCAGCGAAGAATCATACGGAAAGATGAAAGATCCTTCACTTCGTTCAGGATGACAGTTTTTTTAGGAGGGAGCGGTTAAATACCCCTCTACTGTAAGACAACCACATTGTCATTCTGAGCGCAGCGAAGAATCATACGGAAAGATGAAAGATCCTTCACTTCGTTCAGGATGACAAGTTTCTTAGGAGAGGGCGGATAATATCCCGCCTTTTTTATTGAATTTTTTTTCGTGCGGAAACAGTACAAAAGTTTGGCCGCTAATCAAAAATTAATATTGTTATCAAATTGTAATTATGTTATTATGCTTACATACATTTGAGCTTTTAATTTATTTTTGTACAAATTGTAATAAAAAAGAGGTGATATAAAAAACAATAAAAAGGAGAACCGCAACTCCAAAA
>WRDG01000087.1 GCA_009783525.1 Defluviitaleaceae bacterium
GAAAAAGCGTTTCGGTAATGAACGGGGTGAACGGGTGCAGCAGCTTAAGCGCCCAAACGAGCGCGCGGCGAAGCGTCCAAAGCGCGCTCGCGCGGGAGGCCGCGGCCTCGGCCGAACCGTCCTTGTCGTAAAGGCGCGGCTTGACCATTTCCACGTACCAGTCGCAAAATTCGTCCCAAATAAAATCGTTTATGTACTGCGCCGCCATGCCGAGCTCGTATGCGTTTATTTTTTCCGTCACGTCGCGCACAAGAGTATTTAGGCGGGAAAGGATCCATCGGTCCGCGGGCACGCCCGAAACGGCACCGCATATTTTTTCGCCGCCGAGGTTCATGAGCACGAAGCGCGACGCGTTCCATAATTTGTTTAAAAAATTTCTGCTGTACTCCATTTTTTCCATATAAAACCGCGTGTCGTTGTCGAGCGCGTTGCCGCTCACGAGCATGAGGCGCAGCGCGTCCGCCCCGAACATGTCCACTACCTCGATCGGATCCAGCCCGTTGCCGAGCGACTTGGACATTTTTTTGCCGGTCGAGTCGAGCACCATCCCCGTTACCAGCACATCCTTAAAAGGCAGCTCCTTCATAAAATACAGCCCCGAAAAAACCATGCGCACGACCCAGAAAAAAATTATTTCGTACGCCGTCACGAGCACGTCCGTAGGATAAAAATATTCAAGGTCTTCGGTTTTTTGCGGCCAGCCAAGCGTAGAGAACGGCCACAGTGCGGACGAAAACCATGTGTCCAGCGTGTCGGGGTCCTGCGTCAGATTTTTGCCTCCGCAACCGCCGCAGGCCGCCGGTTCTTTTTTGCTGACCGTAACGAAGCCGCACTCGCAATAATACGCCGGTATGCGGTGCCCCCACCAAAGCTGCCGCGATATGCACCAGTCACGAATGTTTTCGAGCCAGTGCGAATAAATGCGCCCGAACCTCTCGCGGTTAAACCGCAGCTCGCCGGATTTGTACGCGTCAAGCGCGGGCTTGGCAAGCTCTTCCATTTTTACGAACCACTGCAGCTTGAGCAGCGGCTCGACCGTCGTGCCGCAGCGGTCGTGCGTACCGACCGCGTTTTTAATGCTCTCCTTGCCGGCGTACAGCCCCGCCGCTTCCATGTCCGCGATAATTTTTTCGCGCGCCGCGTAAATTTCCATGCCCTCATACGGGCCCGTATTTTCGTTTAACATTCCGTCGTCGGTCATTATGTTTATCATGGGCAGGCAATGCCGCTCTCCCACGGCGTAGTCGTTGTGGTCGTGAGCCGGCGTGATTTTTACGACGCCCGTCCCAAACTCCGCTTCGACATACGCATCCGCTATCACGGGTATGTCCCGGTCAACGAACGGCACAGTCACCGTTTTTCCGACGAGATGCGCGTATCTGCCGTCCGACGGGTTTACCGCGACCGCCGTGTCGCCCAACATCGTTTCGGGTCTAGTCGTCGCGAACGTAATAAATTCGCCGCCGCCCTTGACCGGATATTTAAAGCTGTACATCCAGTTGAAACTTTCTTCGTGCTCGACTTCCGCGTCCGAAATTGTCGTTTGGCATTTTGTGCACCAGTTGACCAATTTTTTTCCGCGGTAAATTTTGCCTTCGCCGTACAGCCGCACGAAAACTTCGAGCACCGCGTCGGAAAGGCCCTCGTCCATCGTGAAACGCTCACGCGACCAGTCGCACGAAAAACCCATGCGTTTTAACTGCCCGACGATCGTCCCGCCGTATTTTTCTTTCCACTGCCATACCTTTTCCAAAAAGCCTTCCCTGCCGAGCGATTCTTTCGTGACGCCTTCTTTCGCAAGCTCCTTCATGACGCGCACTTCGGTGGCGATCGCGGCGTGGTCGTAACCCGGCACCCAAAGCGCGGCATAACCCTGCATCCGCTTCGCGCGGATCAATATGTCCTGGATCGTGTTGTTTAGCGCGTGCCCCATGTGCAGTTGTCCGGTGATGTTGGGCGGCGGGATCACAATCGTGAACGGCTTTTTGTTTTTGTCCGCCTTTGCGGTGAAGTATCCGCGCTCGATCCATCTGCGGTTGATTTCATCCTCCATGTGCGGGTCGTAGGTCTTGGGCATTTCTTTTTGCATGGCGCATCCTCCTTTTTATTTTTCGCGTCGCAACATGCCGTAAAAAAATTATCTTAAAAAATTTTTTTCATAAAAAAACCCCGAACGGTAAAAACCGTCCGGGGCGAACTTTTGTCCGCGGTACCACCCGACTTCGGCGCAACGCGCCGCACTCTACAGGCACGGGAAAAAATAATTTCTGATGCCGCTTCCCGTTAACGGCGGAAACCGTCGGAGCCTACCCGCAACTGCGGGTTCGGTCCGAAGCATCTGAGGCTACCTTCCGTACATCCTTCACGGGCGCTCGCAGCATTGCATAAATGCGTAAGCATTTATGGAGCGCGCCCTCTCTGGGCTTAGGGCTGTACGTACTCCTCCCCGTCGTCGCTTTTAATCGGATTATCATAACACAGCGGAGCGGATACCGCAAGCTCGGTTAAAATGATAAATCTTCGCCGCCGTCGTCTTCTTCGTCGTCCGCGCCGATCCCGTCTCCGTCTTCTTTTTCTTTTTTTGCACCGCCGTCGATGCCCGCGCGCGAAAACGCGCGCGCCGCCTCGTCGAGGTATGCCTGGATTATTTTGTCTATCAGCTTGTCTTCGCTCGTATCGCGTTCGGACAAGACGTTAAGCACGTCCCACAATTCTTCGTGGGTCGCTTCAAGCTCGACGAGCTGCCGCTCGACGGCCGCGCGCTCATCCTTCATTTCGCTGTAATACCGGCGCTTGTCCTCAAGCTTTACTGTCCGCGCAAACCCTTCTATCGTGCTCTTGATGCCGGTCAGTTTTTTTTCGCGTAAAAACTTTTCGATCGTGTCTTCGGTTTCGTAACGCAGTTTTCGAAGCAGGTCGATCCGTTTAAGCAACGCTTTATATTTACCGAAGTCTTCCAAATGGTTGGCGAGCATCTGCGTGTTACGCACCTTGTACTTGCGGTATGTGTACCGCAGGTAGTTGGTGTAGTAGGCGTACACCACATTTTTTTTATTAAGCAGCGCGACGGCTCGCTTCTGTTTTTTTGTGTTGACCCGTATGTCGCGCTGAAGCTTTTTTCTGAACGAATAAAGCAGCCCGATGATAAGGGCGGCGAGCACGACAAATATCGCGGTCGGCCAAAAAATATTTTCGCCGGATACAATAAAGAAAAACGCCAGCACGGCTGCGGTAACGGCAAACAACGCAACCATCCCGACGCTGAAATAATGGATAAAGGTAAGACCCGTGGCCATCCCTTCGCGGTCGAATGCGAGCTCTTCTTTTTCGCTGTCGATATAGCTCAAGTCCTGCTTTAACACCTGCTGGTAACGCTCCGCGTCTTTCATGTTCGCCATAGCCGCGGACGCGTCCTCTTCGAGCTTAAACATTTTCGCAAGTGTGGGATCAAATTCCGTCAATTGTTCGTGGAGCTGGCTGCGTTCTTCCGAAACCGCAAGATAACTGTCGAGCAGGTTTTTTATTTCGTTCGCGTCCTTTTCCGAAAGGCTGTTGTAGCTTTCGAGCTCCGCCATCCTGCCGTTTAGCGCATGGATTTTTCCGTTTAGTTTAATGCGCGACTTCGCGCTCTTTAACGCCTCGTCGCAAAGCTGCGCCGTTTGCCTCACGGACGGGTACAGCGGATCCGCCGGGTGCATGTCGTCGATAAAACGCCGGAACACCGTATGCATTTCGTACGCGCTCGTTTTTTTCTTCTTCTTTTTCATTTTAAAAATACCGCCTAAAATTTGAAAGAAATTTCGGCGGTTATTTTTTTTCGTTTTTCTTTTTTTACTTTTTTTCTTTTTCATGGCAACTCGGTCCGCAGCTCCTTAACCGTTTAAAAATCCTGATAAAGCAAACTCGGCTGGATCCCCGTATTGTTTTGGTATTTTCCGGTGTATTCCGCCGTGTACTCGCCCACCACCGCGTGATAATAAATCTGGCAGATTTCGACGCCCGCATATATTTTTATGGGCTGTATGCAGTGTATTTCCAATGTCCAGTAACCTTTAAACCCGATGTCTCCGAAGCCCGCGCAAACATGTATGAACAGCCCGAGCCTCCCGACCGACGAACGTCCCTCGAGCATGGGGACGAAGCCGTGGGTTTCGGTGTATTCCATTGTGCGCCCGAGGTAAAGCACGCCGGGCGACAATATGAGCCCGTCGCTTGGGATCGGTATTATTTTTGCCTTGTTCTCTTTTTTCATGTCGAGGTATGCGTTTTCGTATACAAGAAGCTCGTTGTGTAGCCTAAGGTTATAGCTGTTCGTGTTGAGCAATTTTTTTTCGAACGGATCGATGATTATGTCCGCGCCCAGCTTGCTTTTTATTTCTTCCCCCGAAAGTATCATTTTTTATCCCGTTCGCCTTTCTTTGTAGGTATTCTATTTATGTTTTTAATACCTTTTGTAAATGCCGCCCCGTATAGGAACCTGCCGCCGCGGCGACATCCTCCGGAGTGCCGCAAGCCACAACCGATCCGCCGCCGTCTCCGCCCTCGGGACCCAAGTCAATAATATAATCCGCCGTTTTTATTACGTCAAGGTTATGCTCTATCACTACGACAGTATTGCCCCAATCCGTCAGCTGCTGGAGAATGCCTATCAGTTTATGGACGTCCGCCGCATGCAGCCCGGTGGTCGGCTCGTCCAAAACGTAAAGTGTCTTGCCGGTGGCGCGGCGCGAAAGCTCGGTCGCGAGCTTGACGCGCTGCGCCTCGCCGCCCGAAAGCGTCGTAGAAGATTGCCCGAGCTTTACATACGAAAGCCCCACGTCGTTAAGCGTCTGAAGCTTGTCGCGCAGCCGCGGCAGGCTTTCGAAAAAAGCGAGCGCGTCCTCGATGGTCATGTCCAGCACATCCGAAATGGATTTGCCCTTGAATTTAACCTCCATCGTTTCCCTGTTGTAACGTTTTCCGTGGCAAACTTCGCACGGGACATATATGTCCGGCAAAAAATGCATTTCGATTTTGATAATACCGTCGCCGGCGCACGCTTCGCAGCGTCCGCCTTTTACATTGAAGCTGAACCTCCCTTTTTGGTAGCCGCGTATCTTCGCCTCCGGCGTGGAAGCGAACACGTCGCGGACCAAATCGAACAGCCCGGTGTAAGTGGCGGGGTTTGAACGCGGCGTACGGCCTATAGGCGACTGGTCGATGCTGATGACCTTGTCCAGATGTTCAATCCCCTTCATGTCGGCATGTTTGCCCGGCTTGATCTTTGCGCGGTTGAGGTCGCGCGCGAGCCTCTTGTACAATATTTCGTTTATCAACGAGCTCTTACCCGAACCGGAAACCCCGGTCACGCATGTAAACAGCCCCACCGGTATAGATGCGTCAATATTTTTCAAATTATTTTCTTTTGCGCCGGCAATGGCGAGCATATTGACGGCGTCCGTAACCGCCCGCCTGGTACGCGGGATCTCGATTTTTTTTGCCCCGCTCAAATACTGCCCGGTAATAGAATCTTTGTGCTTCATCAGATCCGCAACCTTGCCGGCGAACACCACCTCGCCGCCGTGGGCGCCGGCCGCGGGCCCGATATCGACTATAAAATCCGACGCGAGCATGGTGTCCTCGTCATGCTCGACGACAATAAGCGTGTTGCCTATGTCGGTGAGGTGCCTGAGCGTCTTGAGCAGCTTGTCGTTGTCGCGCTGGTGCAGGCCGATGCTCGGCTCGTCCAATATATAAACCACGCCCACGAGCCCGCTGCCTATTTGGGTCGCGAGCCTGATCCGCTGCGCCTCCCCGCCGGAAAGCGTGCCCGCCGCCCTCGAAAGCGTAAGGTACTCCAACCCGACGTCGTTTAAAAAACCGGCGCGCGCGTTTATCTCTTTTAATATAGGCGAAGCGATCAGCATTTGGGTTTCGTTAAGCGCGACGCTTGAAAAAAATTCGCGCAGCCCGCTCACGGTAAGGCCGGTTATGTCCGAAATATTTTTTTCGTTTAGTGTGACCGCCAGCACTTCCGGCTTAAGCCGTTTGCCGCCGCATGTGGGGCAAACTATATTGGTCATGAAATCTTCGTAGACCTGCCTGACGCCTTCCGAGCCCGTCTCTTTATAGCGGCGCTTCATTGTAGCCGCGACCCCCTCGAACGGAAACGAAAACGTCTTTTTTTTGTCGTTGGTTTGCACTTCGAGCAGCTCGCCGCCCGTCCCGTTCATAATCACGTCCTTGACGCTATCCGGAAGCTCCGCGTACGGCCTGTCTATGTCGAAGCAATATTTTTTTGCGAGCGCCTCAAAAACGCGCCTGCTCATGCTTTCGTCGTCCACTCCCGCCGAATTCCATCCGGGCGCGACGACCGCCCCGTTTGCCAACGACAAAAATGGGTTGGGCACGATAAGCTCCGGATCGAAAATCATCTTTACCCCAAGCCCCGTGCAGTCCGGGCAGGCCCCCGCCGGATTGTTGAACGAAAAAAGGCGCGGCTCAATGTCTTCCAAACTCACGCCGCAGTCCGGGCATGAAAAATTTTGGCTGAACATGATGTCCTGCGCCTCCTGCTTATCATCTTCCGCGTTTACCACGACAAGCCCGCCCGCCAGCGCGGCCGCCGCCTCGATCGACTCCGCGAGCCGCTTTTGAATGCCCGCGCGCACCGCGAGCCTGTCAATAACTATCTCCAGCGTGTGCTTCTTATTTTTATCGAGCGAAATCTGCTCGGCCAACTCGTAAATGATGCCGTCGGCGCGGACGCGAACGTAGCCGCTCCTGCGCGCCTCGTCCAGCAGCTTGGTGTGCTCGCCCTTGCGGTCGCGCACCACCGGCGCCAATATCTGCAGCCGCGTGCGTTCCCGCATCGTCAAAATCTGGTCGACGATTTGATCCACCGTCTGTTTTTTTACCTCCTTGCCGCATATGTGGCAATGGGGCGTGCCCACCCTCGCAAACAGCAGCCGCAGATAATCATAAATTTCCGTAACCGTGCCCACCGTTGACCGCGGGTTGTGGCTCGTAGACTTCTGGTCAATAGAAATCGCCGGCGAACGCCCCTCGATCACATCCACGTCCGGCTTCTTCATCTGCCCCAAAAACTGCCGCGCATAACTCGACAGCGACTCCACATACCTCCGCTGGCCCTCCGCATAAATCGTGTCGAACGCCAGCGAAGACTTCCCCGACCCGCTCATTCCCGTAAAAACAACGAACTCGCCACGCGGTATGTCGAGGTCGATATTTTTCAAATTATTTTCGCGCGCGCCCCTTATAACAATGTGTTCCTTAGAGGACATAAAAAAATCCCTTCGACGTTTAAAATGAAAAACGCGAATAAGCGTTTGATTCATATTAACACAGCGCAGAAAATTTACAAATCTTTAGAACATAGGTTTGGGCTGTAGATGGACGGCTCGGGGTGGGATTAGATGCATGGCTGTGGGTGTACGGTTCGGATCGAAAGTTGGTTTGGGTTGTTGGGTTGTTGGGTTGGGTGCGGAAGGGAAGTACGGATGTGAAATGGAAGGCGGGTGCGTAGTGGTAACTCGGACGTGAAACGGAAGCCCGGACATGAAACGGTATCTTCTATGTTGAATAACAACTCGGACGCGAAGCGGAAGCTCGGATTAGAATTACAACTCGGACGTGAAACGTAAACTCTGACGTAAACGGTATCTTTTATACTAAATTACAACTCGGACGTAAAACGGTATCTTCTATTTAATATGCAATTCATGTAAAAAACGTAAACATGACCTCAAGATGAAAATTCGTTTAGTTTTAAAATTTGAATATAAACGCAAGTCCGATAACGAGCGCGAATTGAAAAATGAATTGCAAATCATTTTTTGGTTTTGATTCGGATGTGAGCTTTTATTTGTTTTGTAAAACATGATACAGATGAGAACTGCAGTATAAAATGAAAAACTTGATTAAAATGAAACTGCAGTATAAAACGAAAAATTTGATAAAGATGAGAATGCAGTCTGTTTTTAAATGAAAAACATGTCATAAATGAAAATGTGAGCTTTGCCGTAAAATA
The DNA here is from genome assembly GCA_009783525.1 of Defluviitaleaceae bacterium. Classification (GTDB taxonomy): domain Bacteria; phylum Bacillota; class Clostridia; order Lachnospirales; family WQUN01; genus WRDG01. Next base: position 8,030 of record WRDG01000087.1, read on the forward strand.
CGGCTCGAGCGCAAATCGAAACCCCTGCAAAAACTATAATCAAGTATTTAGCCGTTGGCATCAATCAAGCAAAATTTTTTCTTGATTGAAAAATTTCTTTCCACAAAAAAACGCAATTCTGCATATCGCATTTTTGCGTTTTTCATTTTTTTTCTTACTTTCGCAAGGCACTATTCTTTTTAGCAATATTTTTAAACGAAAAAAAAATGGGCAACTATAAAAATGTAAGGGTTTTTATAGTTCGTCTGCTTGTGTCAAATTGTAACAGAAATAAAATATTTTTGTCAATAACTTAATGAAAAAAAATATATTTGTTCAAAAAAACGTTAAAAATGACTTTTTTATCTCTTTTTTCCACAAAAATGAAACGCTATAAAAACCCTTACATTTTTATAGTTGCCCATTTTTTTTTCGTTTAAAAATATTGCTAAAAAGAATAGTGCCTTGCGAAAGTAAGAAAAAAAATGAAAAACGCAAAAA